>SKQM01000206.1 GCA_007119005.1 Thioalkalivibrio sp. | reverse complement strand
CATCAGCCACTTTCAGCCCGGAAGCCTCGGCCTTCGCGCGCGAGCCCGAACCGGGACGCAGCCCGACGGTGACGTCGACGCCGGAGTCCTTGAGATTGTTCGCGTGGGCGTGACCCTGCGAGCCGTAACCGATGATCGCGACCTTTTTCCGCTGGATGATGGAGAGATCGGCGTCTTTGTCGTAGTAGAGGTTCATGCGTGTTTCCTTGTCGCCCAAAATGAAGGCGGCCGCCCTTGCCGGTGGCCGCGGAATCCGTCAGGTGCCCGACTAAACCTGTAAGTATAGGGATTTCGCCGCTGGCTGCCGAGGGCCAGCGATTCTTGCCCGAGCGATTCGTGCGAGCGGCGCCATGTCAGCGAGCTCATCGCAGATGGACACCGTGGGAGCGGCTTCCAGCAGCGACACAGCACCTGCACGGACGTTCGCGGCTGGAAGCCGCTCCCACCAGGCCGGGGAACCCACCTACAGGTGCAGCGCGACTTCGCCGCGGGCGATGCCCATCACGCCCGAACGCACGACCTCCATCACCGGGAAGCCCTGCAGGGCCTCGAGGAACGAGTCCAGCTTGCTGCCGTGGCCGGTCAGTTCGATCACGTAGGTTTCCTGCGACACGTCGACGATGTTGCCGCGGAAGATGTCGGTCAGCCGCTTGGCCTCCTCGCGCCCGGTATTGTCGGTGACCTTGACCTTCACCAGCATCATCTCGCGCTCGATGTGCCGGTGCGGCGTCAGGTCGATCAGGCGGACCACGTCAATCAGCTTGTTCAGCTGCTTGGTGATCTGCTCGATGATCTGCTCCGATCCGCTGGTGACGATGGTCATGCGGGACAGGCTGGGATCGTCCGTAGGCGCGACGGTGAGCGACTCGATGTTGTAGCCGCGGGCCGAAAACAGGCCGGACACGCGCGACAGCGCACCGGACTCGTTTTCGAGGAGAAGACTGATGATATGGCGCATGCTGGTCCCTTTCCCTAGAGCAGGATCATTTCGTTCTGACCGGCACCCGCCGGAATCATCGGATACACGTTCTCGGTCTGGTCAGTGATGAAGTCCATGAACACCAGCCGGTCCTTCAGTGCCAGCGCCTCGCGGATCGCGCCCTCGACGTCGCCGGGCTCCTCGATGCGCATGCCCACGTGGCCATAGCTCTCAGCCAGCTTCACGAAATCGGGCAACGCATCCATGTAGGACATCGCGTAACGGCCCTGGTAGAAGAACTCCTGCCACTGGCGGACCATGCCCAGGTAGCGGTTGTTGAGGTTCAGGATCTTGATCGGCAGGTGATACTGCAGGCAGGTGGACAGCTCCTGGATGCACATCTGGATGCTGGCCTCGCCGGTCACGCAGGTCACCGTGGCATCCGGGTGGGCGAACTGCGCACCCATCGCGAAGGGAAGCCCCACGCCCATCGTCCCGAGCCCGCCCGAGTTGATCCAGCGGTTGGGCTTGTCGAAACCGTAGAACTGGGCGGCCCACATCTGGTGCTGGCCGACATCGGAGGTCACGAAGGCATCACCCCCGGTCAGTTCCCAGAGCTTCTGCACCACGTACTGCGGCTTGATGATCGGCGAGGACCGGTCGTACTTGAGGCAGTCCTTCGCGCGCCACTCCTCGATCTGCCGCCACCAGCCCGCGAGCGTGTCCTGATCGGGCTGATCCGGCATGTTGTCCATTTCGCGGACCATCTCCCTGAGGATGGGCTCGACCTGACCGACGATCGGGATGTCCACCTTCACGTTCTTGGAAATCGATGCCGGGTCCACGTCGATGTGCACGATCTTCGCGTATGGACAGAACTTCTCGATGTTGCCCGTAACCCGGTCGTCGAAGCGCACACCGATCGCGATCAGGACGTCGGCGTGATGCATCCCCATGTTCGCCTCGTAGGTGCCATGCATGCCGAGCATGCCGACGAACTGACGGTCCGAAGCCGGGTAGCCGCCCAACCCCATCAGGGTGTTGGTGATCGGGTAGCCAAGCTTGCGCGTGAACTCGGTCAGCGCCTCCGAGGCACGGCCAAGGATCACCCCGCCGCCCGTGTAGAGCATCGGTTTCTTCGCCGACAGGATCAGTTCCAGCGCCTTGCGGATCTGCCCGCTGTGACCCCGTGTGGTGGGGTTGTAGGAGCGCATCTTGATCTGCTTGGGGTACTCGAACACCGCGGTCTGCGCGGTCACGTCCTTCGGGATGTCCACCAGCACCGGCCCGGGGCGACCCGAGGTTGCGACGTAGAAGGCCTTCTTGATGGTGGTCGCGAGATCCTTCACGTCCTTGACCAGGAAGTTGTGCTTCACGCAGGGGCGCGTGATCCCGACGGTATCCACCTCCTGGAACGCGTCGTTGCCGATCAGGTGGGTCGGCACCTGCCCGCTGAAGACAACCAGCGGGACCGAGTCCATGTAGGCGTCCGCGATGCCGGTGACCGCGTTGGTGGCGCCGGGACCGGAGGTGACCAGAGCGACGCCGCAGCGGTCGGAGGATTTCGCGTAACCCTCGGCCGCGTGAATCGCACCCTGCTCGTGACGCACCAGGATGTGGGCGATCTTGTCCTGCCTGTAGAGGGCGTCGTAGATGTGCAGTACCGCGCCGCCGGGGTACCCGAATACGACCTCTACACCCTCCTCCTGCAGACAGCGGACAAAGATTTCGGCACCGGTGATGGCGGCTGACTTGGCGGGGGTCTCAGACATGGCTGCGGCGTTTCCTGATGGTCGAAGTCCGCGATGCTGCTCCGAACGCGGGGGAGGGGTCAAAATGACATATCATCGTAATATGAAATGCCTCTGGTTTCACGGATTTCCGCGCATCACGGCGCGGTCCCGGGCGCGCTCGGCTGGGGGGTAGCCCCATCGCGGCTGGAAGCCTCCCCTGCGCGTCCGTCTAAAGGGGGGGCGGGGGCACTGGCGCGAGCCGATGGGAGTTCACCCAGATGTTCGCGGGCTCGCGCCACCAGCTTCGCGGGCAATCCGTTCTTCTCGGCGATGGTCAGACCGAAGGAGATCCCCGGCTCGCCCGGCACCAGACGGTAGGTGGGTGCGAGACGCTGGGCGTCGAACTGCATCGACGCGTTCAGAATGCCGGAATGCCGGGCCGCGTAATCCTTCAGCGGCGCCAGATGGGTGTTCACGATACCGAAGACACCACGTGACCGGAGTTCGTCGAGGACCGCCATCGCCAGTGCGGCGCCCTCGTCGGGATCGGTGCCGGTGCCGAGCTCGTCCAGCAGAATCAGGCTGCTGCCGCCCGCATGCTCGAGCACGCGCTTGAGCACCTCGACGTGCCCGGCGAAGGTCGACAGGTGGTGCAGCAGACTCTGGTGATCGCCAACATCGACCATTACACGGTCGAAGGCGCCGACGCTGCAGTCCCCTTCCGCGGGGATGTGCAGCCCGCACCACGCCATGGTGACCAGCAGCCCCACGGTCTTCAGTGCCACGGTCTTGCCACCGGTGTTGGGGCCGGTGATCAGCAGCAGCGGGCGACCCTGCGCGAGTTCGAGGCTCAGCGGCACCGGCAGCGGCCCGCTGCCCTCGGCATACTGAAGCAGCAGCAGCGGATGGTAGGCCTCGACCAACCTCACGCCCGGCGCATCATGCAGCTGCGGGGCATGCGCGTTCATCTGCTGCGACATGCGGCCCGCGGCGAAGGCCAGGTCGAGCCAGGTCAGCACGCCGAGCATCCGCTGCAGCACCTCCCCGTGTTCGCGCACCCGGTCGGTCAGCTCGCGCAGGAGTCGCTGCTGCTCGTTGCCGATGCGCTCGTTCACGGTATCGAGGCGGTTATTCAGCGGGACCGCCTCGATCGGCTCGATGATCTGGTCGCGCCCGCCGAGGGCCGAACCCCGACGTACGCCCTTCACGTCCCCGGCCAGTTCGGCACCCAGCACCAGCACCGCCCGTTCCTGGTGCCACTGCACCCGGCGCGACGCCGCATCGGACACCAGGGACTCGAGGCGCCGGCGCACCACCTGCTCGACCTCGGCGCGCAGGCGCACGCGCTCGGCCGCCGCCTCCGCCAGCACTGGGCTCGCGTCGTCACGCAGCGTTCCGCCCGCGTGCAGGGCCTCGCGCAGCCGCACCACCAGCGCCTCCGGCGGCAGCAGGTCACCCAGGTCCCCGGGATAGATCGACGGCGCATCGGCCAAGGACCGTGCCAGCCGGGCCGCCTCCTGCATGAGGGTCTGCAGATTGTTCATTGCCTGACTGGACAGCGCGGCACCCGGGTTGGCGGCCTGCCGCAGCGCGGGACGCACGTCGGGAAGCATGCCGATCTCCGGCAGCGTGCCCGCCTCCAGGCGCTGCCGGGCGACGCTCACAGCCGCCTGCAGCGAACGCGCCACCGCAAGCGTCGGGGCGGGCTCCAGCGCACGCGCGGCGTCGGCACCGTAGGGTGTGGCGGTCAGACGCTCCAGCATCCGCTGGATCGCCGGGAACTCCAGTGGCTTCAGGTCGGCTTCCATCACTCCGCCTTCCGGTACATGCCGAGGTATTCGGCGCGCTCCAGCGGCCGCCGTGCCGCGACCGCGAGCAGGTCGTCGAGATGCTCCGGAGTGCTGATACCCACCAGCGAGGTACCCAGACCCGGCGTGGAGCGGTTGAACTGCAATGCGCGCTGTGCGGCATTCGGGTAGTCCGTGAGCCGCTCCGCGACCACGTCCACCGACTGCCGGCCGAGGTGGCCTTTGAGCAGGGTGTGCGAGGCCATCATGAAGACCTCGAGCTGGTGCGCCGCCTGCAGCGCCGAGGCGACGTTGCCCTTTCCGGTCGCGGTGTTGAACCGGGTGAAGCCTTCCAGCATGACCTGGTTGAACGGCAGCATCGCCAGCTTGAAGTGATGCCGCGCTTGGTCGTCGCCAGTGGCCACCTGCGCGGCCCGCTCGGCGAGGCCCTGCATCGAGGTCAGCGACTGGAAGATCTTCGCATCGGTCTCGACGCGGAAGCCCTCGAACGTGCTGATCCCGTAGGCGCGAATGCGGTTCTCGCGCACCGCCCGTTCCAGCAGTACGAACACCGGCTCGAGCTTGCGGTTGGTCATCTCCTTGCCGATCTCCGGGATGTGCACTTCCGGCTGATCGACCAGGAACGCGTCAAGCGTCTCGACCCCCATCAGGCTGCGCGACAGCTCGATCTGGTAGTTGATGTACTCGGGCGTGAGCAGATGCGCGCCCTTCGCGAGGTGCTCGCGCTCGCCGAGACCCTGGGACACGATCTCGCGCTCGAACCAGGCGTCCATGTCCTCCGGGGGACCGCCGCGCAGCGTCAGGAAGCCGCCCTTGCTGATCAGGAACATCGCCTCGCGCGGCACGCCCGCGGCCAGCGCGGCGCGCACCCCCGCACCGACCGCGGCCAGCGAACGGCCGTACCGGTAGTGCGCGGCCGTGTCGATCACGTTGATGCCGGAGGTCAGTGCACGCGCCACGATGGCGCTGATGCGCGCATCGACCTCGGGTGTCGCCGCACCGCCGAAGGTCCCGACGCCGAGGCTCGACAGGCGCATCTTGACCCTCAGGTACTCGCTGTAATGCCCCTCGGCGGCACGGCCCGCGGCGATGTGCTCTTCGGCATACGCGCGGGTGGCCTTCGCGTTTGCGTAGCCCGAAGCCAGACTCTGTGAAGCCTCCATAAGCGTCCCCGAATATGCTGAACGCATCCTACGTGACCCCGGGCCGCAGGAAAAATGCGCCCGCGAAAAGGGGGGTCAGCGGCGCAGGCGCAGGTAGATTTCCGGGAGACGGCGCGGCAGTTCGTCGACCCGATCGACAATCGTGTAGTGACCCGGCCCGAAGATCGCGGGCAGGTATTCCTGGCCACTCGGATCCAGGGTGATGCAGAACGGATGCACGCCGGTATCGAGCGCCTCTTTCATCGCCATGCGGGTGTCCTCGTGCAGATACCGGGCATCACCGCCATCGTCGTAATCGGCGGGACGGCCATCGGACAGGATCAGCAGCAGACGGTGCTGGCTGGCCACCCGCTGCATCGCGCGCGTCGAGTGACGGATGGCCGCACCCATGCGCGAAGCGAGACGCCCGGAGATGCCCGCAATGCGTCCGCGTACCGTATCGTCCAGCGGCTCCGAAAAGTCCTTCAGCCAGTAGTAGTGCACCTGGTCGCGCTGCTTGGACGCGAAGCCCGAGATCGCGAACGGGTCGCCGATGCGGTCGATCGCCTCGGCGAACAGCATCAGGCCAGAGCGCATCCGCTCGACGATCCTACCCTGCCCGCCCGGGTGCCGGGCCATGATCGATGTGGACATGTCGGCCAGCAGCAAGACCGCGGTGTCGCGGTGCTGGACCGTGCGGCGGCGGTAGATGAACGCCTTCGGCGACAGCCCGGCCCGCTTGTCGGCGACGAAGTCGGTCACCGCCTCGATGTCGAGCTCATCGCCATCGAGCTGCCGGCGCAGCGGCGCCATGCGCATCGGCCGCTGCATTTCGAGGCCACGGGTCAGGCGCTTCAGGGTGTCCGCATGCTCGGCAAGAATCCCCTCGGCAGCGGCAGCATTCTCTTCATCCAGGATCCGCTCGTTCAGGTTCACCCAGTCGCTGATCATACGCTGCTCGCGGTAATCCCACTCCGGGTAGGGAATGCCACCGGTGCGGGGTTGCCATGCGACCCCGCGCTTCGCGACCTGGGCCGGTTGCGGAATGCCGACCCCGATCCGCCCACCCGACCCCGAGGTCTCTTCGCGCGGCATGTTGATATCCGCGTCGGGATCCTTCTGCACGCCGGCGGGGTCCTGTTCCGGGGCCTCGTCCTGCTTCTCGCGCACGAAACGGTGCTCTTCGTGCGCATCTCCGACGTCGCGAAAATCGCTGAGGTCGCCATCGCGAAGCCGCTGCGGATATACGGGTCGCGCGGCGTTCAGCGACAGCCCGGGGAGATAGGCGTGCTGGCGCTCGTCGATCCCGATCTCCGGGAATTCCGGATCCCCGAACAGCCGCTCGGCCACCTCCCAGGCATCGATAACGCTGGCGTCCGGATCCAGCATCCGCTGCAGACGGGGGTCCAAACGCGCATCCTTGCCGCTGAGTCCCCTGTCAGCGGCCAGCAAGGCCCGATGTGCGTCGAGGGCAAAGCGATGGTAGACACCGGCTGCGCCCTCCGGCGCCGGCCGGTCCACCGCCAGATCCACCAGCCGCTGCAGGAAGCCGGGAATGCGCTGCGCCATGCGCGCGTTCACGCGCAGGTCCTCGGCCAGATCGAAAAGAACCTGAAAGCGGAACATGCGCTCGGCGAAAGGGGCGAACAGCGGGCGCCAGGTGATCCGGCTCTGGTCGTCGAGCGGCGGGTGCTCAGTGCCTGCGCGCCGGAACAGGGCCTCCAGACGTTCCTGCGCGTAGCTGTCGAAGGCGAGGTGCGCAGCGCCGTGCTGCACCGCAACGATCGCCTCGTCGCGGTCGCCGAAGACCGCGGGAAGGTAGAGCCGCCGCCCGTCGGTCTCGAGCATTGGGCGCCCTTGCCCCGGTTTCCAGTTGCCGTCCGCGAGGGGGATGTCGGCCTCGAGCCAGGCACGCAGCAGCAGTTGCAGGAAACGTCCGTGCATCCGGGCCCGGTAACCCGGCAGAGCCTCCAGCAGCAGCTTCATGCCCTCCTCGCTCTCCATGCGGAAGTAGGCCTCGCCACGCGAGCGGCCCGCGGCGAGCAGGTCGGCGCCGCGGCGCGCCCAGTTCAGCAGACCGGCATCGCCGACCATGTTGCGGGCCACCGGCGCCCCTGCCAGGTAGCAGTCGAGCGCGAGTCCGCGCTCGTCGTACAGTTTCTCGGCCGGCTCGATCAGCATGCGGAGTCCGGCGGGACCCTGGCCGCCGTCCAGCCGGTCAAACGGAGTCTCGAAGTAGGCACGCGCATCGGCCAGGCTGCGACCACACCAGCGCAGTCCGAGCGCGAACCACTCGCGCTCGCCCGCTTCCCCCCAGGAAGACCAGACCCGGTCCGCCTGCGCGAGAAACCCTTCGAGCGCGTAGTGCGAATTCACCCACTGCAGGAACTCGCGCGACTGCCCGGTCCAGGCTTCGACCACGCCGGTGTTCTCCGCGAGGCGCTCGGAGTGACGCATGAAACTCTTGCCGCACTCGCGGTCGTGCTGAAACAGGTCCCGTGCGGTCTCGATCCACGCACGCGCGGGTGCGGGACCGAAGCCCCGGATCGCCGGCAGAGCGGCTCTGGCGTCACGCTGGGCGACGAAGCTGATCCGCTCCAGTTGCTGCAGGACCTCCTCGATCGCGACGAGTTCGTCGGCTTCAGCCATGGCTGCCGGTCGGCGCGCCGTCGGTCTCGGGGAAATGCGCGGCGACAATCTCTTCCAGTGCCTCGATCAATTCGGGGTCATCGGTAATCGGGGCGATCATCGCCGCGCGGCAGGCGGTGCGTGGCGGCAATCCGGCCTGCATCAGCTCGCCCGCGTAAGCCAGTGCGCGCGTCGAGGTGGCCTCCTCGAGGCCGTGATCCTTCAGTGCGCGCGCCCTGCGCCCCGCCGCGACCAGCCGTTCGACACGATCGGCATCGAGCCCGCCGGATTCCTTGGCCACGATCTGGCGTTCGATCGCTTCGCTCGGGTAATCGAAGTGAATCCCGACGAAGCGCTGCTTGGTCGAGGGTTTCAGATCCTTCAGCACCGTCTGGTAACCGGGGTTGTAGGAGATCACCAGCATGAAGTCCTCGTGCGCGTCGATGATCCGCGCACGCTTGTCGAGCGGCAGTTGCCGTCGGTGGTCGGTCAGCGGGTGAATCACCACGGTGGTGTCGGTGCGCGCCTCGACGATCTCGTCGAGGTAGCAGATCCCCCCCTCCTTCACCGCGCGCGTCAGCGGCCCGTCCTGCCACACGGTCTCCTCACCTTCGAGCAGAAAACGCCCGACCAGATCGGAGCTGGTCAGATCCTCGTGGCAGGCGACCGTGACAAGCGGCTTGCCCAGCACGTGCGCCATGTGTTCGAGGAAGCGGGTCTTCCCGCAGCCGGTCGGCCCCTTCAGCATCACCGGGAGACGCCGGCTCCAGGCGGCCCGGAAGATGTCGATTTCGTCGCGCTGCGGCACGTAGAACGGAGCATCCGCGTCGGCCGGGGATTCCAGCACGTCGCGCTCGACGCCGCGCAGGCGGTTCAGCAGGTTCTTCATGAAGACTCCGTGGATTCGGCGGGTGGACCGGTCACCGGTGCCCACACTCGCGGCACGTCGATCTTGGGTGACAGCACGATTGCTGTATCATTTCACGGTTTACTAATGTTGACCATTTCACTCGGAATGAGTGCGCTTGGGGAGCCGGAATGAAACTCGTGAAACTGATCAAGCTGAACAACCTGCAGTACAACGCGAACCGCGATCCCGCCTTCTATCGTCGGCCCGTCAATGAGGAATTCCGGCTTCAGGCCATGCTGGGAGGCTCGGGCGAAGCCAAGGCGCGTTTCACCGTGGGCGACGAGGTGCTCTGCGAGAGCACGATCCCGCTGCCGGGACACTTCGACTGCAAGTTCAGCTATGACACCGCCGGCACCCGGATCGGGGTGCTGACCATCGACGGTGGCGCCAGCCAGTTCCGGGAAACGGTGCGGATCGACGTGCTGGAGCACGCGCCCATCGGCTGACCAGTCTGTCCCACCACGCGGTCAAACCCCATCGGCCAGAGGGCTGGCCTCCCACAAGAGGGCGCTGGTTGCCCTTGTGGGAGGCGAGCCCTCTCGGCGACCAGCACGCGCCGGGGAATACCCAATCGGCCAGGGGGCTGGCCTCCCACGCCAGGGCCAACCCCCCTCTGGGAGGCGAGCCCTCTCGGCGACCCTGCCGTCTACCAGTCGTACTGGCGCATGAACTCCGGGAGCCGCTGAATCATCTCCTCGCGGCTGAAGAACCTGTCGGCACGTGACAGGCGCATCTCGTCCTGGATGTCGGCATCACCGCCGAAGCAGAACACCGGCAGGTTGATCTGATACTCCATGCGCAGGATCCGGATCACGTCGAGCGGGTCGAACACGTCCACCTCGTCGAGGTCCAGCAGCAGGAACCGGTACAGCAGCACCTCGTTCCAGGCTCCCAGGTCCTCGAGGTCGGTGACGACCGTCATCTCCCAGGGTGGCTCCAGACAGGACTGCAGCTGCCGGATCATCTCCTCGTCCCGCGTCATCAGGATGATGCGACGTTCCAGCCGCCGCGATATCGTCGGTTCGGTCATCGGATGTCTCCCGGTACAGGAAAGCGCTGAGCAAGGTCCTTAGACAGGCTCAGGACGAACGGCAAACGGATGATTCCGTTCGTGGTGAGGCTGCCGAACCACAAACCGAATCGACTTGTTCAGCATTGCACTATGGGGAACGGATTCCACGGTACAGGGCATCCACCCGGCAGCTGATCTCGTCTGCGAGGGACGCGTCCAGACCCCGGCTCAGGTTCGAGCGCAGGACCAGGCGTTCCGGCACGAGTCCGAGCGCGCGCTCCTGCAGCACGGTGTTGATCTTCGGCTCCTCGCACCAGATCCGCCGGATCTCCTTGCCCGACAGGTGCAGGCGCAGCCGCCCACAACGCGAGTTGGTTTCGAACACATGGTTCTCGCGGTTGATCCGGATGCCGGAGGGCACCGCGGCGCGGGTCTGCCCCTGCTCGAGATCCTCGAGTTCCTCGCGTCCGCGTTCGATCCAGGCCGCCCGCTGCGCGGGCTCCAGCGGCTGCACCCGGGGCTCTGCGCCGAAACGCTGCCGCAGGGCCTCGAACAGCGCGTCCCGAAACGCACCGTTGTCGGGGATCTCGACGAGTTCCCGCTCGCAGTCGGTGACGCCCTCTTCCAGCGCCTGAAGCACCCACTCGCGATAGCCTTCGCTGGGGGAAAAGATGCAGGCGAGAAAGCGCTCGGCGGGAAAACGGCGCAGGAAGCTCGCGCCGAACACGCAGCCCTTCTCCAGGGTCGAGGCGCCGGTCCCCATGATCTTGCGACCATTGATCCAGATGTCCTGGCTGCGCGTCTCGACATCCTCGAATCCCAGTTGCCGCAGCACCGCCACCACCAGACCCATGCCGAGGGAGAACAGGTGCCGGTGCCCGCGCGCCAGGGCGTGGCGCGGCACCACCAGGAAAAAGCAGGGCTGGTCAGCGTCGATCCAGACCGCGCCGCCTCCCAGCGGACGGCGCAGTACATCGATGCCCTGCGCCCGGCAGCCGTCCAGATCCAGGTCGGCGGCCGGATTCTGGCTCGCGCCAACCGACACGTGTGCCTCGCCGCTGTGCAGCCACAACACACGGATCGGGTCATTCTCGCCGGTGCAGGCCGTCATGCCCGTGTACAGAGCGTGCATTTCGCGCGCGGATACACGGCCCGCGTCCTGCCACACGGGCGGCTCGGAGATCGGCAAGGATTCAGTCCCCGTTCCGGCCCGGCGGGGCCGCTACCGCGCCCTCGGGAACCTTTTCTTCCTTGGGCCGGTAGAAATACCGGAAGTAGAAGTCGCTGCGGGAAAGGTCCTCGTACAGCTTGGCCCGCTCTTCCACGCCGCTGCGCAGCACCTGTATCAGCGCTTCCGCCTGCTCGCCGTCCACGATGTGCATTGCGCCCATCAGCTCCTGGTCCGTGTCCAAAAAGTGCGCGGCAAGATCATCGGGTTCCTGCACGAAAATCAGGAAGGACTTGCACTCCGCGTCCTGCGGGTCGAGGGGCTGCATCACCAGCCGCCCCAGCCAGGCCAGCCGGGCGATCTGGTTGAACTGGTGAATGTCGAACTTCCTGCCCTTGCGGTATTTGTTCAGTTCGTTGCGGATCTCGCCAATGTTCGTGATCTTCGCGGATGTCATGATCGCCTCTGGCATCGGAATTTGTGCACGGAGGATACAAAAGCGGAGGAGGCGCCGGGAAATGGCCTCGGGAAACGGGGGTAGTCGCACCCTGACGGCGGGCCCGCCCCCGGAGACCCGCCACCGGTCCCGAAACGATGCCGAGTAACGCGCCTCAGCTGTCCTCGCGCCAGACCTCGTGACCGCAGCTCGAGCAGCGCCAGAGCACCTCTTCGGTTCCATTCGCCGCTACGCGGACTTCATCCGGGATCATGTGCAGGCTGCGAATGGTGCAGCGTGGACACTTCTCGACATCGGGCAGCTTGCGCCTGGCCTTCTTCGCGGGAGACGGGGCCGCGGCAAGATCCCCGATCACATCTTGCAGCTCTGCGACCAGCGATCGCAGCCGTTCCGCCGCGTCGGTCTGCTGCGATCCATCCAGCCCCGCCTCCAGCTCGACCAGCCGGTCACGAATCGATTCCAGCCGGGATGCGAGTTCACTCATTTCATCACCTCGTTGGCGGAGTACCGGATGCCGCACCGGCGGCCCAACGCGGCGAGCGCCGTCGCGGGAGAGTCCGGTGTGCCCAATCAGCCGCCGGCGACCTCGGCGAGGGCCTTCTCGACGGCCGGAGGCGAGCGCCGCAGCTGCATGAAGCTATTTTCGCCCATCATGCTCAGATCCGGAAAGTGCAGCGCCATGCGAAACCGCATGTGCAGGGCCTCCACACGGCCGCCGTCGACCAGGATCTCGTACGGAAGATACACGCTGTGCCTGCGATCCCCCACATCGACGGTCGTCATCTTGAAGACGTCGGAGGCGCTGCGATCCGCACCGGCGTCCTCCCGAATCGCCACCCCGATCAGGGTTGCGTCACGCCCGGGAATATCGATCCGGTAGACCTCGCGGACACCGCCCTTGCCGGCGCGCAGGTTGGCATCGAGTGCAGCCAGCGCCCGCTCTCGGGTCGGATAGGCTGCCAGCTCATAGGGATCGCCGAAGCGCTCCATGCCAAATGCGTAGCGGTAACGGGCCAACTCCGCGGGGCTCAGCCCCTGGGCGCCGAAGGTCTCCTGCGCGCCGATCGCCGCAGCGACCCGGGACATCACCCCGCTCAGCGGCCGCTCGATCTGGTACGCGTGGCGGAAGTACTCGAGGTTGTTGTAGCTGACCTGGAGCTCACGGTTCACACGGGTGACCGCCACGCGCAGGGGCGCGATATAAGCGCTCCGCTCCGAAGTCGCCGCCGCTTCCAGCAACTCCCGGGACGTAAACACCAGCACCTTTACGTCCTTGTCGAGCTCGTACTCGCCAAGGGCCTGGAATCCCGCCCCGGTCAGACGTTCACTGACCGTTCGAGCCTCCACGGCGACATCGCCCCCGACCTTGGTGTAGGCGAGGACCATGGGCTTGAGCAACTCCGCCTGCGCGGTAACGGCCAGCGCGAAGAGCGTGAACCCGACCAGGGCGCGGACGAATACAGACATGGGCATGACAGTTTCCCCGTTTAGCGAAAGCGTTTTGGCGAGTTGACGACACCTGCCGGCCGCCGGCTCGTGGGTCTTGCCGAAAGGACGGCCATGCTGCGGATGCGGAGGCACCGCAGGGACAAGGAGGACTGATCGAACAAAAGCCCCGCAGGACCGGCGGGGCTCTGTTGAGGGATCGTCATGGCCGGAATCTATGCGCTTTTCGGGGCTGCGTCAAAACGACCACGCCCCAGCGGGGCACCTCGTCAGAATCCCAACCCTCTTATATTATCAACCGCCGTTGCAGCGGTGAACGCCTGGCTTTCAAGCCTGCGGACCCACCTTGGACCCACCGTTGGCACGGCAATCAGGCGCCCGGAATCACCCGGCTTCGGTCGATTTTCCGCACGAAGACCGGCGATCGAGCGCCTGTCCGTAGCAAAAAATGATTCGAAACAAAGGGGATTCCGATGAAGAGAACCGCCACCTCCGTCGCCAGCCTCGCCGCTGCCGTGGCTGCAGCACTGGCGCAGGCCGACGATGCCGTGCTGCTTGAACCGGTCACCGTAACGGCCAAGGGTTACGAGGCACTCATCGCCGAGACACCGCGGTCAGTCAACGTGATTGAGGTCGATTCGATCCAGCGCAGCCAGGCGCGAACGCTGGGCGACCTGTTGCGCGGCCAGCCCGGTCTCGCGGTTGCGGTGGACGGCTCGGTCGGTCAGGACCCGATCATCCGCGGCCTGAAGCGCGACCAGGTGCTGGTGCTGGTCGACGGGGTTCGCATCAACGCCCTGCAGCCACCGGGCCGTGGCTCGCTCGCCTCTTACGTCAACATCGACATGATCGAGCGCATCGAAGTGATCCGCGGCCCGAGCTCGGTGCTCTACGGGTCGGGAGCGATGGGCGGGGTGATCAATATCATCACCCGTGGCGGCGACTTCACCGCCGAACCGGAACTCAATGGCTGGTCGCGGCTCGGCTACACCTCGGTGGACGACGGCATCCGGGCCGCAGTCGGCATCTCGCTGTCTGATCCGCGCAACGTGCTCGACCTCGCCGTCGCACGGCTCGACACCGACGATTACAAAATGGGCGACGGCGAACGCCTGGACGACTCCGGCACAGAGCAGACCTCGCTCAGCCTGCGCTATCGCAGGCTGCTCGCCGAAGGCCACGAGGTCCAGTTCCTGGCGCAGCGGGACCGGCGGGAGGATGTGTGGTACCTCGCGTCGAGGAATTTCAACTCCGTTGCGCCGAACCCAGATGCTCAGCCAGAGCAGTTTCCACAGCCGATCGGTCTCAACACGCACTATGCACCTGAAAAGCAGCGGGACCTGCTTGAACTCTCCTACACTGGCGAGCTCGGCGGGGCCTGGCAGCCGCGGCTCTCCGCATCGATCTATCGCCAGCAGCTGGAACGCGGCAACTACGACTGGAACCGCGAATTGGCGAAGGACTATCGGGCCTCCGATACCGACTTCGATACCGATGGCGGGCGTGTACAGCTCGAATTCTCACCTCATCCGCAACACGTGATGCTCTTAGGCGCCGACACGTGGAAGCTGGAGGCGTCACCGGTATCTTTCATTGGCACACCCGGAAGCAACTGGGATCCGACGGGTCGCATCCCCCTGATCGAGAATGGGAGCCTGCGCTCTACCGGCGTGTTCGCCCAGAACGACATCTATCTCGATGACGTCATCGTGAGCCTTGGGTTGCGCTACGATGAGGTTAAAGGTACCGGCGACGCCTATTTGGTACCCGGGGTCGGGCGGGTGACTGAAGGACTCGACAAAACCGACCGGAGTCTGTCCTGGTTTGCCGGTGTAAATTGGGATCTGGACCCAGCCTTCAGGCCCTACGTCAGTCTTTCCGAAGGTTACCGATCCGCCAGCCTGCTCGAGCGCTTTCTGAGCTATCCCTACAGCGACGGATTTACCTGGTTCAGCGATCCGCAGCTGGATCCCGAGCGCAACCGCACTTTCGAGCTCGGGGCGCGCGGCCAGGTCGGCGCGACCACTTACACCTTGGCCATCTACGAAAGCAGGATCAGGGATTACATTGGCGGCCAGGTGATCATCAACACCCCCGAGAGGAAGGCGAAGCGGACGGTAAATCTCGATGAAGCCCGCATCCGCGGGGCCGAGTTCACGCTGGACCACGACCTCGGAAACAACATGAACGCTTTCGCCTGGGGCACCTGGCTGCGAGGGGACAATCGCGATCCGGCGTTCGACGAGCCGCTGTACCAGATGCCGCCGCCGGAGCTCAGCGTCGGCCTGGAGCAGCGTCAGCCGCGCGGCTGGCAGTGGTTGGGGCAGGTTCGGGCGGTAGCGAAACAGGACCGCACCGCGGACCTCTTCAGTGCGGGAACCGAGCGGAGCACCT
>SKQM01000018.1 GCA_007119005.1 Thioalkalivibrio sp. | reverse complement strand
AGTGGTGAACAGCGTCACCATTGCCGAGTTGCAGAAACGACTTCTGGACGCGTCTACCGAGTACGCGAGCATGTCGGAGCGTTTTCTCGACGGCTATCCGACCGTTTCCGAGACATTGCGGCGCATGGACCTTCTGCGCCAGGAAATCGCGGCGGAAAGGCAACGGATCGCCGACGGCATCCTCGGCCGGTTCGATACGCTGCGTGCCCAGGAAGCGGCGCTGGAACAGGCGATCGCCGAGCGCGAGGAACGCATCATGGCGCTGAACGAGCAGGGCGTTCAGTTCAACATCCTGCGCCGAGAATTCGAAACCAATCGCGAACTCTACGACGGACTCCTGCAGCGCATGAAGGAGATCGGTGTGGCGGCCGGGGTGCAGGAGAGCAATATCGCCGTGATCGACGTGGCTGAAACACCGAACAGCGCGTTCAAGCCGGCAATGGGCAAGAACCTCGCGATCGCATCGATGCTCGGCCTGATGGTGGGCGTGGCGCTGGCACTGCTACTGGAGTTCCTCGACAGCACGCTGCGCCGCACCGAGGATGTGGAGCGTCTGGTAGACCGGCCCGTGCTTGGGCTGGTGCCGCTGCTGAGGGAGCGCGATCGTGACCAGGGACAGCGCAGGCGTCGGGCCGAGCGTGCGCTCAGCCACTTCAGTGCCACCCACCCTGGTTCCTCGGTTTCCGAGGCCTTCCGTTCGCTGCGCACCAGCCTGATGTTTTCGACCCCGGAGGGCATGCCGCGCAGTGTGCTGATCACGAGTGCTTCCCAGAGCGAGGGCAAGAGCACGACTTCCGCCAATCTTGCGACGGTGCTGGCCCAGAACGGTTCGCGCGTTCTGCTGATCGACGCGGATCTGCGCCGCCCATCCCTGCACAAGGATTTCGGCAAGCCGCGCTCGCCCGGACTCACCAACAGCATCGCGCAGATCGAGCAGGGTGGGATTCTGGAGACCCCGGCCATCCATGAAACCGATGTGGAACGATTGTCGCTGATGCCGGCCGGGCACTCGACGCCAAGCCCTGCAGAATTGCTGAGTTCCGAGCGTCTCGCGAAACTGATTGCCGATTGTCGCAGCATTTTCGATTACGTGATCATCGATGCACCCCCCATCCTCGGGCTGGCGGATGCAGTGGTGCTCTCGCGCATGGCCGATGGCGTGGTGCTGGTGGCCGCGGCCGGTCACACCGGCAAGGAGAATTTCCGGGTCGCCGTGCGGCGTCTGCAGCAGGTGCAGGCACCATTACTGGGCGTGGTATTGAATCGGGTGGATCTCGAGAGTCCCGATTACGCCTATTACTCTTCGTACTACTACAACTACGAGGAAACCCGCCCCGGCTCGGACGACGCGCCCCGGCGCGACGCGACGCGCCCGTCCTGACGCGAGTCGCCTGCCGTGGTGCGCGTTGGGTTCCGATGGCTGGTCCTGCCGCTGGTCGGCCTCCTGGCCACCGCGATCGCGTGGTCGGAATACCGCGCGCTTCGGGCCGTCGATCCCGCGGACCCATTGTCCAGCCGGGGTTCAGTGCAGGCGTCTCAGCCCTGGAGCGGTTGGGCCGGGTTGCGCCTTGCCCGGTTGGCGGAGTCCTTCTGGAGGCTGGACCCACCGGGTGCTGAGGCAATGTTCTCGTGGCATTTGTCGCGGTATCCGTTGGATCGCGATGCCTGGCATGATCTTGCGGTCGTGTCGCGTCACTTGGATCGGGACCGGTCCGTGGTCCTGGCTCACCTCGAGGCTGCGGTCGCGGTGCAGCCGGGGCACCGGGAAACGCGCTGGCGGGCCGCAACCCTGGCCCAATTGCTGGGCGACGATTCGCGTGCCGAGGCGCACTTGCGCCGTTGGCTGGAGGGTCAGCCGAGTGCCACCGGACAGGCGTTGTTCGCAGGCAGTCGCTGGATCCACGATCCCGACGCTCAACTGGAACGACTGCTGCCGGCAGGCGAGGAATACCTTGCCGCGGCCGTCGCCTACGCGCGCCGGCATCATCGCCTCGATCTGGCCAAGGTCGCCTGGAAGCGGCTGTCCCAGCCTCGGGATCCCGACGATCCTGTCTTGCTCGATTTCATAGATTTGGCGCTCGCACAAGGCGATTTCAATGCGGCCATGGCTGCATGGCAGCTCAGTTTTCCCGATTATCGCCCCGGCGAGGTGCCCAACGCGGATTTCCGGCATCCGCTCGGCGTGCCGCGGGGGCTGCACTGGGGCGCGCGGATGCCCGCGGGTGCGGAAGCGCAGCGTGATCTGGAGACGTTTGTCAGGCAGCCGGCCAGCCTGCGGATCGATTTCGACGGAAGCGAGAACCTGCGCCTTCGCCAGCCACGTCTGCGCATCCCGCTCGCGCAACCAGGCGATGGCTGGGTGCTGAGCGGCTACTGGCGGGGCGAAGGCCTTACGACACGCGCTTTGCCCTATCTGAATGTCTGGTTGGATGGCGGCCGGCACGCGCGGCTGGACGTGCCCGGGGCAAGCTTCGACTGGACGCCTTTCCGGATCGAGTTGATGGGGTCCGAGGAATCCCGGTTGATGCACCTTCAGCTCCGCCGCGACCCGCCGTCACAGGACTTCGACCGTTTCCTTGCCGGAAGCCTCTGGCTGGACGCGCTCCGCATCCAGCCGCTTGCGGACCCGCATGCCCCTGGGCAGGCCCCGAACGAGGCAGCCTCACCGGACGCGGGGATATCATCGCCGTGAGCGGTCCGCAATGGCAGGGTGTCTGTCCGGCCGCCGTTACCCTGGCGCGGCGGTTGCGTGCGGGGGAGGCCCCGAGGCTGAATACCAGCGAACTGGATGCGGTCCTGATCTGGGTTGCTGGTGGCAGTGGCGAGAGGACCTTGTGGCTCTCCCAGATGCTGGGTCCCGCCGGTAGCGATGCGGCTCTTCTGCAGCGGGTATACGCCCAACTGGACGGACTGATCTTCGCGGAAGGGAGGCTGCACGAAGCCCGCGCCGGTGTCAGCGCGCTGAACTCCGAGGCCGCCCGGCTGGCGCGCTATCGCCGGTTGATGGCTGCGTTTCATCCGGACCGCCACCCGGCGCTCGCGCGGTGGCTGACGCCACGGTCGCAGGCGATTCACCAGGCCTATGCCGTTTTCCGCGCGGGTGGGGGCGGCCAAACCCGGAAGGCGGATTTGGGCGCGCGTCGACCGATCCGGGGTTCGGGGCGACGGCCGTACCGGGGGGGAAGCCGCCCTGTACGCTTCCGACCGGGCCTGGCCGCGTTGCTGCGCAATCGTTTTGCGGGCGTTCGCTACCTGCAACTAAAGGCACTCGCACTGGTTGCGTTAGCCGCGCTTTTTACGGTGCTTCACCTTTACCTGACGCAGCTGCCGGCGCGCACGGGCATGCCGCCGCAGACCGAACCACGCGAGGTGTCCGGGCACGCGGATCCGAAAATGCTTGACCCGGGTGTCTTGGGTCGGGACACTACGAAAGGTTTATAGCCATTGATCCCCGCGCAGGCGGAGGACCTTCGATTATGTATGAAGCCTTTTACGGACTGAAAGCGGACCCGTTCCGCCTCAGTGCCGATGCCAACTTCCGTTTCGACCATCGCAGCTACAAGCGGGCGAAAGCCTCGGTGCAGTACGCGCTGCACCGCGCCGAAGGCTTCGTGATGATCACTGGTCGGCCCGGCACCGGAAAGACCACCCTTGTCAACGATCTGACGGCCAGCCTTCCGCGCCGCGAAGTGATCGTCGGCAGTCTGGTTAGCACTCAGCTCGAAGCGGACGACCTCCTGCGCATGACGGCGCACGCGTTCGGTCTCAATGCCCAGGCCACGCAGAAGTCGCAGATTTTGATGCGACTGATGGAGTTTCTCGCGCAACAGCATCGGCAGGGGCTGCGCACCTTGCTCATCATCGACGAAGCGCAGGATCTGGCTCCTTCGGCGCTGGAGGAGCTGAGGCTGCTGACCAACCTGCAGCACGGGGGGCATCCGTTGCTGCAGATCGTTCTGATTGGTCAGGAGAACCTGCGCGCACTCGTGCGTCGCCCAGAACTGGAACAGGTTCATCAGCGGCTGATCGCGGCCTGGCACCTGGAGCCGCTGAATCCGGAGGAGACGATCGACTACGTGCGGCATCGGCTCGAGCGGGCTGGCTGGACGGGAAATCCCGGGATTGAACCGGGTGTGATGCCCATCGTTTACCGGTTCAGCGAGGGGGTGCCGCGCCGCATCAACCTGATCTGCAGCCGGCTGCTGCTCTACGGGTTTGTCAGTGCCAGTCAGGTCATCACGGAGGCCGATGCAGAAGCTGTAGCCCAGGAACTGCAGGAAGAGGAACTCACGCGTCCGATTGACGACCGCAAGGATGCCTGGCCGCTTCCCGAGAATGGGAGTTCCGATGGCGAGGCTGCTCTACCACACGCCTTCGGCGACTACGGGGGCCACGGTGGCAAACCAGCGGATCCCGCGCGCCCGAAGCCCTGGTCGGAGATCGACCAAGGCCTGTATCGCGCGGGTGGTGCAGAAGCCGATACGCGGCCTTCCGCAGATGCGGCACCCGATGCGGCCGATTTGGAGCGGCCGACGGCCGAGGCTGGCGGAGACGCGTCGCCCCATCCTGCGAAGCGGTCTTCAGCGAGGGAAACGGGGGAAGAGCCATCGGTCGCGCCGGGTGAGGAAGGCAGCCCCACCGGGAAGGGGGCAGCCTCCGAGCCTGCCGACCCCGACCAAACCGGGTCCGTTTCCGCGCCGGGTTCCGGGACGCCGCACCGGGAGGCTCGCGAGGAGTCTTT
>SKQM01000208.1 GCA_007119005.1 Thioalkalivibrio sp. | reverse complement strand
TGATCTGGCTGCTGAGCGGCCTGGGCGTCTGGCTGTTCGGCCGCGAGAGCTTTCACATCGGCATCAGCGGCCTGACCCACGGCCTGATGTTCTACGTGGTGCTGATGGGGTTCCTGCGCCGAGACCCGCTGTCCATCGCCCTTGCGCTGGTCGTGTTCCTGCTCTTCGGCGGCATGGCCTCCGGCATCATTCCCGCCGAGCCGGCAATTTCCTTCGAGTATCACCTGTTCGGCGCGATGGCAGGCGTGCTTGCCGCGGTGGGGCTGCGGCGGATGGATCCGATGCCGGCCCGCATGCGGCGTTCCTACGAGGAAGCGGAGGACGAGGAGACGGCTACGACGGAAGACCCGACAGAGTCAGAATCGAACGCGCAGGAAACGGAAGACGCCCCCGCTCCCCGACGCGACGACTGAGCACCGGGTCCATGGAAGAGACGCGGGCCCCGCGCCGGTCAGTCTGCCGGCGGGACCTCGCGGCGGATCGGCTCCAGCGCGCGGAAATACACGACCAACGCCCGTCGGTCCTCATCGGTCAGAAAGCTGGTGCCCTCGCTGATCACGTCGGCCATCGCGCTGCCGGCGAAGTCGCCGTCCGGGTCCATGCCGAAATCCAGGTACCGCACCAGGTGGTTTGCGCGCCAGCGCCCGATCCCCGTGTCGCGATCCGGGGTGATGTTGGGTGCGATATCGCCGCCGCCCATGCGGGCACCGGAATACACCAGACCGGGCTTGAGACCCCCAGTGCGCGTGCGGGGTGAATGGCACTCCGCGCAGTGGGCCAGCGCATTGGAGAGGTAAGCACCACGGTTCCACTCGTCGGAGGCTGCGGCATCCGGCTGGAAGACCGCTGCCCGGAAGTGCAGGAACTTCCAGACCGCGAGCCCGGGACGGAAGCGGGCGAACCAGGTCAGCTCGTGGGGCTGGTTCTCGCGCTGCACTGGTTCGACCGTCTGCAGGTAAGCCCACAGCGCGGCGACATCCTCCGCTCGCATCCGGGTGTACGACGTGTACGGAAACGCGGGGTAGTAGTGGCTCCCCGACGGGCTACGGCCGTGCCGCAGCGCGCGTTCGAAATCACGCTCGGTCCAGCCCCCGATTCCGGTTTCCGGATCCGGGGTGATGTTCGGCCCGTAGAAGGTGCCGAACGGGCTCTCGATCGCCCGGCCTCCAGCGAGAAACGGGGCATCCTCCACCTTCTCGGTGTGACAGGAGACGCAGCCCCCGGCGCGCAGAAGGTATTCGCCGTGGCGAACCTGTTCCGATACGCCGTCTTCGCCCGATGCAAGGGTGGCCGCTGGGAAGGCCATCCAAAGGGCGAGGAGCGCGACCGTTACCGGCCAGCGCCCCCGGCCCGCTGGCCGGTCATCCGACACGACGCGCGTGCTCAGTCGCGGCGCCGGAAGTCTTCGTGGCAGGAGCGGCAGGACTGACCGAGGTTCCGGAAGCCAGCCATGATCGCCGCGTCGTCACCCCCCTCCACGGCCTCGTGCAGGGCCACGGCCGCGTCGTGATTCTCGCTCGAAAGCCGGGCGAATTTCTCGGTATCCTCCCAGATCGACGGCAGCGCATCGGTCTCGCCGAAATCCGAGCCTTCCGGGAACAGCGCCGGGATGTCGCGCGTGGCATCAACGATGTAGCGCACGTGAATCGCCAGGTTGTCGCGGAACTCGGCGCCATCGACGACGATGGCCGCGGTCGCGGCGACGTTACCGCCCAGGGCGCGCATCAGACCCTGCCGGTAATCGATCGTGGCCTCCGCACCGTCGTCGAAGGAATGGACGGCGCCGGAGGCCGCAAGACCCAGCACCAGTGCGGTGCCGACGAACAGGTTCCTGGTGGTGGCAAGAATTCGGTGCATGATTCACTTCTCCTGTGACGGTGATGCGACCCATTGGCCGACGGGGGTGCCGGTTGGGACGGACGCGTGCCCGGACATCGGCATTGCCAAGCGTCCCGGGCCAAAGACGTTATCGCCCGGTCACTGGCGACGTCAACCGGCCCCGAAGGAAGTGCTGCGCAATGTCATTCGCCAGGACCAGGTACAGAAGGATGACTCCGTTAATGGTTGGCGGGTAGAACCGCGAACGGAATACCCGTCGCAAGGGACGGAGGCCAAACGAGCCGAGGCCCCGCGAACGGGGCCTCGTGTTCGTGACCGGTGGCCGGCACCGGCAGCAGGGCGTAAGGCGTGCTAGCCGTTTACGTTCCGGACGTCCGTACTCACCTCGACCCGGCGGTTGAGCTGGCGACCCTCCTCAGTGGCATTGTCGGCGATCGGACGATCCATGCCGTAACCGACCACGCGGATGGCATCCGGCCGGACCCCCTGACGGATGAGCTCGTCAGCCACGCTCCGGGCGCGCCTTTCGGAGAGCCCCTGGTTGTAGTCCGCGGGACCGATGGAGCAGGTATGACCCTCCACCAGGATGGTGCTGTAGCCGGCACCGGGGACGGTGAGTTGTGCCGCCAGTCCCCGCACGGCCTCACGACCCTCAGGAGTCAGCGTCCCGCTACCGAAGGCAAAACTGGTCTCGCTGCTGAGCCGTTGGCTGGTCGTGAATTGAGTTACCGCAGGCGGCGGGGTGCGATCGACTCTGGCCACGTCCGGTGCGACGGGCGGGCAGACCTGCGTCGGGTCGATGGTGGTGACCTCTTCGATATCGGGCATTGCGTCGCGCGCGATCTCGAGCGTGGGCAGCAGGCGCCCGAGACCCGTGAAGGTGCGGGCCAGCGAAATCTCGCGATCGAACTGACCATCGACGAATGCCCGGCGGGCGACGAAGAATTCGTTTTCGGCGTCCAGCAGGTCCAGCAGGGTGCGCTGACCGATGTTGAACTGTTGCCGGTAAGCGGTGCGGACGCGGTCGCTGGACAGCTGGTGCTGATCCAGGAAGACCAGGCGCTCCCCCAGAGCCTTCACGTCGTTGAAGGCGATGGTGACCTCCTGGCGTACGTTGCGGCAGACGATCTCGCGCTGGTCCCTCGCGGCGTTGGTCTCCTCCACGAACTGCCCGATCCGGGACTGGTCGGCAAAACCGCGGAAGAGATTCATGCTGAGCACGACGCCGACGGTGGTGTCGTTGACGTAGATGGATTCTTCGTTACCGTCAAACAGGCTGGTCAACGCGTTGTCACGGCTCTGCCGTACCTGAAAGTCCAGCCGGGGCTGGAAATTCGACCGGGCGGTGCGCACCTGCTCCTGCGCGGAGAGGATGTTCTCCACCGAGGCGAACAGCGCCGGATTCGAGGCCAGCGCCTCGACGTTGGCGTCGTGCACCGTTGCCGGCAGGTCGTCGGCCGGCAACACGCCCACCAGATCCACGAAATCACCCGACGGCATGCGCCCGACCACGCGCAGGAACCGCGCCTTCACGTCGTGCAGATTGGCGACCTCCGTCACCAGGTTGGACTCCGCGAGCGCGAGCCGCCCCGCGGCCTGGTCAAGATCCACGCCCCGGCCAACGCCCGTCTGCACCAACTCCTCGACCTGCCGGTAGATGCTGCGATGGGCCTGGTAGTTGTCATCAGCCAGCGCGACCAGTTCACGGTGACGCTCGACATCCATGTAAGCCCGCAGGGCTTCGAGTGCAGCCTGCTCGGCCGCTTCGATCAACTCGTAGTAGCGGACCAACCGCGCGTGGCCCAGCCGCCGGACTTCACTGCGGGTGAAGAACCCGTCGTAGAGCATCTGGTTGAGCGTCACCGCCGCACTGACGGGGTCGCGATCGAATCGGCCGCGATCGCTGTCCTGCCATTGCCGCCCGGCCGAGAGCCGTACATCGACCTCGGGATAGTAGCCGCCGCGGGCGATCGCCCGTTCCTGCTCGGACGCAAGGAAAGCATGCCAGCGCCGCTGGACTTCCGGGTTCGAATTCACCGCCTCGAGAATCGCCTGACGCACGGGTTCTGGCAGCACCGCCTGTGCGGTGCCGGTAAACGTCAACGCCAGCAATACTGCCAGCAGGAGAAGAAGCCTTCGCTGGATGATCTTCATCAGGTTGTCCTTGGACTTGAGATTCGCAAAACCACTGGCTGTGACAGGGCAGTCAACTCGCGCTGCGAAAGCCGCCCCGGGTCGCCGCCAGTACCAATTGCACGGAACTAAAACCATCTATACCGAAGGGAGTAAGCACTTATTGTGCCAGCAGATAATCCGCCGTCTGGCGCCAGACCACGTCAAGAACACGGCAAGGCGAGTGACAAAACTGAGCATCCGCGCGACGGTTCCCGTCAATCCGCCGTCGCATGGCCCTCACGCCGAGACCGGTTTCCTCATTACGTTGAATCGGACGCTGGCATTTGCGTGATCCATCCGCCATTCTCGAAGCCGACGGAAACGCCGCTGACAGGACCTTCGTGCAAGACCGCGTATATCCAACGGTATCCCTCGCCTCGCTGGCCGGGCTGGTCAAGACGGCGCTGGTGTGCCTGCTGGCAATCGCAGCGATCGGGACTCCCGAGGCGGGCCTGCGGGACTTCACCCGACTGGAGGCTCTGGCCGACGCGCGCTACGGACCGGAGGCGGCCCAGCGCATCCGCGACTGGGAGCAGCTCCTGGTTCAGGCCTCAGCCGTGGACGAGCGCCGCCAGATCCGCATGGTCAACGAATTCTTCAACCGCAACGTGCTTTACCGATCGGACCCGGATCTCTGGGGTGTAGCCGACTACTGGGCGACGCCGCTCGAAACGCTGGGCAAGGCTGGTGGCGATTGCGAGGATTACGCGATCGCCAAATACACCAGCCTG
>SKQM01000171.1 GCA_007119005.1 Thioalkalivibrio sp. | reverse complement strand
GTGCTGGCCCTGCTCGGCGACTCGGTGACCACCGACCACATCTCGCCCGCCGGATCGATCCGCCCCGACAGCCCTGCGGGCCGGTATCTGGCGGGCAAGGGCGTGAAGCCGGCGGATTTCAATTCCTACGGCTCCCGCCGCGGCAACCACGAGGTGATGATGCGCGGGACCTTCGCGAACGTGCGGCTGCGCAACCTGCTTGCCCCCGGTACCGAGGGCGGCGTGACCCTGCATCTGCCCGATGGCGAAGGGATGCCGATCTACGATGCCGCGATGCGCTACCAGGAGGAGGGTGTGCCGCTGGTGGTCATCGCCGGCAAGGAGTACGGCACCGGGTCGTCGCGCGACTGGGCGGCCAAGGGCACCTTGCTGCTCGGTGTGAAAGCGGTGATCGTCGAGAGCTTCGAGCGCATTCACCGCTCGAACCTCGTGGGCATGGGTGTGCTCCCGCTCACCTTCCTGCCGGGGGAGAATGCCGCTTCGCTGGGCCTGACCGGGCACGAGGTCTACAGCATCGAGGGGCTCGACGAAGGCAATGCCTCGCACGTCACCGTGCGCGCGATGCGCGACGACGGTTCGGTGACCGAGTTCCAGGCGAAGGTCCGGCTGGACACGCCGCAGGAAATCGACTACTTCCGTCACGGAGGCATACTGCCGTACGTGCTCCGCCAGCTGGCGGCCTGAGAGCCGATGGGCGGCACTGCCGTCCAGAATTGTTTTCTGGGGTGGTTTTCGTACCGGGACGAGCATGGTGGCCCTCGCGCCGCCCCGGGCGATGCCCCCTACCCTGCGTGCGGTGCAGGCCTGGTGACTGGGCATGACCGTCATCGTCGGCGCCACAAGGCTCGTGCATTAGATCTTGATCGCTTGAAGGAGAGAATTGCCGAATGACGGACCGGGCGTTTGTTGCAGTCCTTGCAGCGGCGTTGATGACGCTGCTCACCGCATGTGGCGCGGGTGGGCCGACCGAGCCTCCTGCGGGCCCTCCGCCGTCGGTCACGGTGATTCAGCTGGCGGCCGAGCCGGTCACCGAGACACGCGAATTCGTCGGCCGCATCACCGCAGCCGAACGGGTCGACCTGCGGGCGCGCGTCCAGGGCTTCCTCCAGGAGCTGAGTTTCACCGAGGGTCACCGTGTCGAAGCGGGCGATCGCCTGTTCCTGATCGAGCCGGACGGCTATCAGGCCGTCGTGGCCCAGCGCGCCGCGGATGTCGAGCGGGTCCGGGCGGAAGCCACCAATGCCAACGCACAGCTGCGCCGAGGCGAAGAACTCCTGGAGACCAACGCAATCCCGCGGGCACGCGTTGACGAGTTGCGAGCCGCCGCCGCGGTTGCGGCCGCCAGTATCGCCCAGGCCGAGGCCGCCCTGAAGGCCGCACAGCTGAGCCTGGACTACACGGAGATTCGCGCACCCATCTCGGGACGCATCGGGCTTTCCCGGTACACGGTGGGCAACCTGATCGGCCCCGAATCCGGGGTGCTCGCAACGCTGGTGCAGCAGGACCCGATCTACGTGCAGTTTCCGCTGACCCAGACGGAACTTCTCGCCTACCGGAAGCAGGTCCTCGATCAGGGCGGTGATGCCTCGGCCGCGGTGATTCAGGTGCAACTCGCCGACGGCATTTGGTACGCACACGACGGCCGCGTGGATTTCGTCGATGTCACCGTCGACCCCGGTACCGACACGGTGCTGTTGCGCTCGCGCCTGCCGAACCCCGACGACCTGCTGGTGCCCGGCCAGTTCGTGGCGGTGATCGTGAAGAGCGGCGAGCCCGAAATGGGGCTGCTGGTACCACAATCCTCGCTGCAGATGGACCAGCTCGGCGTATCGGTGCTGGTGCTGGACGAGGAAGGTCGGGTCCAGGTCCGCCGGATCACTGCCGGGCAGCAGATCGGCTCGCGGGTGGTCGCCCGGTCCGGACTGGAGCCCGGGGACCAGGTCGTGGTCGAGGGCATGCAGAAGGTGCGGCCGGGACAGCTGGTGACCGCGACGCCCTGGCAGCCCCCGCTGCGGGACTGACGCGCGATGTTCTCGCACATCTTCATCGACCGGCCGCGGCTGGCCATCGTGATCTCGGTGGTCATCACGCTCGCCGGCCTGATTGCCCTCACCCGCCTCCCCGTCGCGCAGTTCCCGGACATCGTGCCACCGCAGGTGCAGGTGAGCGGTTTCTACCCGGGGGCGAGTGCCGACGTCATCGAAGCGACGATGGCGCAGCCCATCGAGGGCAAGGTAAACGGCGTGGACAACATGCTGTACATGAAGTCCACCTCGACCAACACCGGTGCCTACACGCTGACGGTGACCTTCGCGCTGGGTACCGACCCTGACCTCAACACGGTGAATGTGCAGAACCGGGTCGCGCTGGCCGAGGCGCAATTACCCGAGGAGGTCAAGCGGCAGGGGCTGACCGTGCGCAAGAAATCCTCGGCATTGCTTCAGGTTGTCGCGCTCCATTCGCCCGGCCGCAGCTACGACGGCCTGTTCCTGAGCAACTACGCCACGATCAACCTGGTCGACACGCTGGCACGCGTGCCGGGCGTGGGCGAAGTTTCGCTGTTTGGCGGCCAGGACTACAGCATGCGCGTCTGGCTCAATTCCGAGCGCCTGACCGCCCTGGGACTGACGCCAGCCGACGTAGTGCAGGCGATCCGTGCGCAGAACGTACAGGCGGCAGTGGGCCGGATCGGCGCGCAGCCGATGTTCGATGACGCCCAGTTCCAGATCACCTTGCAGACGCGCGGACGCCTGTCGGAGGTGGAGGAATTCGAGCGGATCGTCGTCCGTGCGAATCCCGATGGCTCGACGGTACGGGTCCGGGACCTGGGCAGGGTCGAGCTCGGGGCCCGAACGGCCGACTCCAAGGCACGACTGAACGGCGGCGACACCGCGGGTATCGCGATCTACCAGGCGCCCGGCGCGAACGCGCTCGCGGTTGCCGAAGGCGTGCGGGCGGCGATGGAGCAGCTTGCCGAGCGCTTTCCCGACGACCTCGCCTATCACGTGGTCTACGACACCTCCGAGTTCGTCAGCGCGAGCCTGAAAAAGGTCGTGCACACGCTCTTCGAGGCCTTCGTGCTGGTCGTGCTGGTCGTCTTCCTGTTCCTCGGCAGCCTGCGCGCGACGCTGATCCCGATGATCGCGGTGCCGGTGGCCCTGATCGGCAGCTTCGCGTTCCTGCTGATGCTGGGCTTCTCGGTGAACACGATCTCCCTGCTCGCGGTGGTTCTGGCGATCGGCATCGTGGTCGACGACGCGATCGTCGTGGTCGAGAACATCGAGCGCATCATGGAGGAGGAAGGCCTCGATCCACGCTCCGCGGCAAAGAAGGCAATGACCCAGATCACCGGGCCGATCCTCGCGATCACGCTGGTGCTGCTGTCGGTGTTCGTCCCGGTCGCGTTCATCCCCGGAATCACCGGCCAGATGTTCCAGCAGTTCGCCGCGGTGATTGCCTTTGCGATGCTGATCTCGGCGGTGAACGCGCTGACCCTCTCCCCCGCCCTCAGTGCCCTGCTGCTGAAGCCGGCGCAGCATCGGCGTGGACCGATGCGCTACGTACTCGGCGGCATCGATCGCGTGCGCGACGGCTACGCCTACGCGGTCGCGCGGCTGGTCCGGATCGCCGCGGTGGCGGGCGTGATCCTGCTGGTGCTGGGCTTCGGCACCCTGGGCCTGTTCAAGGCCACGCCGACCGGCTTCCTGCCCCAGGAAGACCAGGGAGCCTACATGGCGGAGATCCAGTTGCCCCCCGGCGCCTCCGTGAACCGTACGCTGGCGGTAGTCGAGCAGGTGGAGGCCATCGCCGCCGCCGACCCGGCCGTGGAGGACGTGCTCTCGGTGGTCGGCTTCAGCATCCTGGACGGGGCGGTGCAGCCCAACAGCGCCTTCCTGATCGGGCGTCTGAAGCCTTATGAACAACGCAGGACCGCCGACCTGAAGGTCGATGCGGTGATCGCACGCCTTGCCGTCGAGGGCAACGCCATACCGGGCGCTCGGGTGATGCCGTTCAACCTGCCGCCAATCGTTGGCCTCGGAACCGGCGGCGGATTCGAATACCAGCTGCAGGACCTGCAGGGACGGGCACCGGAGGAGCTCGCCGCGGCGATGCGCGCGCTCGTCCTCGCCGCAAACCAGCATCCCGACCTCGGTGCGGTCTATTCGACCTGGGCGACCAACAACCCGCAGCTGTTCCTGAACATCGACCGCGACAAGGCCGAGGCGCTGGGTGTGCGGATCGGCGACATCTTCTCTGCCCTCCAGACCACGCTGGGCGGGGCCTACGTGAACGACTTCAACCGCTTCGGCCGGGTCTGGCAGGTGAACGTGCAGGGCGATGCCGATGACCGCGCGCGTGTCGACGACGTGTACCGGATCCACGTCCGCAACCGCGATGGAGAGATGGTGTCCCTGCGCGCGCTGATGGACATCGACCTCATCCTGGGGCCACAGTCGCTGCAACGCTACAACAATTACCGCAGCGTGACCGTCAGCGGCGGCCCCGCGCCAGGGCGCAGCACCGGAGATGCACTGGCTGCGATGGAGCAAATCTCCGCGGAGACCCTGCCCGCAGGGTTCGGCTTCGAGTGGACCGGCACCGCGCTGCAGGAAAAGCAGGCCGGCGGCCAGACGGTGATCGTTCTGGCACTCGCGGTATTGTTTGCCTACCTGTTCCTCGTCGCGCTGTACGAAAGCTGGTCGATGCCCGCGGCGGTACTGCTGTCGGTGGTCGTGGCCGTGCTGGGCGCGAT
>SKQM01000175.1 GCA_007119005.1 Thioalkalivibrio sp. | reverse complement strand
TCGGGATCGCGTCCGCCGGCATCAGGGCATTCGCGGGGTAGGGCATGCGGGGAAAGGCCAGGCAGGTGTCCGGGTCGCTCAGTGCGTCGTGGGTCAGGATGCGGTAGCGGTACGGGTCCTTGAGCGTCCACACGGTTGCGCGGCTGCTCGAGAAGTGCAGCACGCACTGGAACACGCCGCGCTCGGTGAAGAGTTCCTCCAGCACCGAGAGCACGCCGTCCATGTCCTGGTCCATCAGGCTTTCGGTGCGCGTCTGCAGGAACACGGTGCCACGGATCGACGGGTCGCCCTTGATCTGGCGCCACTCGGTCGATTCCTCGTACAGGTTGCCGCTGTGCGGCAGGTTGCGCAGGTCGAAGTCGGCCCCGATGAAGCCGAGCGCGGTACCGCCCTCGTCACGAACCAGTTGCAGGGCGGTCAACGAGGGACGCCGCCCGATCAGGCTGATGTAAGCCTCCGAGAGCAGGAAGCCGTCGGCCGGTACGACTTGCTTCATGTAGGGGCGCTGTGAGCGGTCGCGCCCGAAGTGTTCGGGCAGCAGGCCCGCGTGCGACACGTTGTCGCTGACCTGGATGCCGCCCGTGTTCAGCGCATACAGGTAGGTGCAGTGCGGCAGCTCCCGGATCGAGTCGTTCAGCACGGCGGTCAGCGCATGGCGATCGGACCATGCCTGCGACAAATGCCGCGCGATGCGGTCCAGCGGCTCGTGCAGTTCCTGCTCCAGCCGCCGCCGCTGTTCCTCGATGTTGCTACGCAGCATATCCATGACCGTTAGTCTCCCGTGTCGTCAGCCGGTTCGCCGGAAGCGATCATTATTTTCAGTCTATGCCGCTGATAGCTGCAATTGTCTTTCATTATCGTGGCGCGCGCGTTAAAAAGGTAACCGAGAACGATTCGCAGGAGAGATCGCCATGATCAAGACCGTTTCCTTTGGCATCGTCCATTTCACGGTGGCCTTCGGAGTCGTGTTCGCGCTGACGGGCAGCTTCGTGATCGGTGGCCTTGTCGCGCTGATCGAGCCGCTGGTGAACACCGTCGCCTACCACTACCACGAAAAGGCCTGGGACTGGTTCCGCGGGCGTTCCAGGACGCAGGATTCCAGTTATGCGCTGCAGGGCTGAACCCGTCGCGGATTCACCCGGCTACCCGTCCGCGATGAGCTGCGGGACTGCGCAGCCCGCTTCTGGCGCCTGGTCTCGTGAGGTGGGGCTTCTCTGGTAATCTTATGGGCTTTCCAGTCATTGCGAGGTGAGCCGATGAGCGATTCCCGGGAGTGCCGCGTCGCGGTGTTCAGCGCGCAGAAATACGACCGACTGTTCCTCACCCAGGCCGCGACCGACAGCAACGTCCAGTTCCACTTCCTCGAGCCCCGGCTCGAACCCGACACGGTCGTGCTCGCGCAGGACGCGACCGCCGTCTGCGCGTTCGTCAATGATCGCCTGGACGCCGACGTGCTGGCCGCGTTGAAAGCGGCGGGCATCGACCTCGTCGCGTTGCGCTGCGCGGGCTTCAACAACGTCGACCTCAAGGCGGCCGAGGAGCTGGGCGTGCGCGTCGCGCGCGTGCCGGCCTACTCGCCCAGCGCGGTGGCCGAGCACGCGGTCGCGCTGATCATGACCCTCAACCGCAAGACCCATCGTGCCTTCAACCGGGTGCGTGAGGGTAATTTCCTGCTCGACGGCCTGATCGGCTTCGATCTGAACGGCTGCACCGTGGGAATCATCGGTGCGGGCAAGATCGGGCGCACCTTCGGCCGCATCATGCAGGGCTTCGGCTGCACGGTGGTCGCCTTCGATCCGTACCCCGATCCGGAGGTCGAGGACATGGGCATCGAGTTCCTGCCCTGGGAGGCTTTCCTCAGTCGCTGCGACGTGATCAGCCTGCACTGCCCGCTGACGCCCGAGACCCACGACATGATCGACGCCGCGGCGATCGCACTGATGAAGCGGGGGGTGATGCTGATCAACACCAGCCGTGGCGCGATCATCGACACGCCGGCAGTGATCGAGGCATTGAAGACCGGGCAGATCAGCAGCCTGGGGCTCGATGTCTACGAGCAGGAGGAGAACCTTTTCTTCAAGGACCTCTCCGACGAGGTGATCCAGGACGACCTGTTCCAGCGCCTGCTCACCTTCCCGAATGTGCTGGTGACCGGGCACCAGGGCTTCCTGACCCGTCAGGCGATGGAAGAGATCGCCCGGACCACAGTGGAAAACCTGCGCTGCCTGAGCAACGACGAGCCCTGCCTGAACCGGTTGGTTTAGCCCTTGGGGCCACGGGTTTTCCGGCGTAGGGTCGCCGAGAGGGCTCGCCTCCCACAAGGGCGCGGGGTGCCCGGGTGTGGGAGGCCAGCCCCCTGGGCGACTGGTTTTGCCGCGCGGTCAGGTCGCCGAGAGGGCTCGCCTCCCACAAGGGTGCGGGGTGCCCGGGTGTGGGAGGCCAGCCCCTTGGGCGACTGGTTTTGTGCCGCGGGGTGAGGTCGCCGAGAGGGCTCGCCTCCCACAAGGGCGCGAGCTCGGGTCGCCTGGCCTCCTGCAAACCTCAGACCGGTTTGCGGCGGATGGCCAGCGTTCCTGCGTTGCGGGCTGTGAAGTCCTTGCCCTGGGCGGGGCCTCTTCCGCGACCTGCGCTGGGGCCGGCGAAGGGCCGGCGCTTGCGGTCCTGCGGGGCCTTGGTGTTGCCGGCGCGGCCGGTCTTGGGCCGCGCCGGCTTGCCCGACGAGCGGTCGGGCCGGTCTGCGCGCCGCGGCGCGTCCGCCTGAGCGGAGGCGACGCGGACACGGGGTCCGGCGGTGCCGGGGACCTCGCCGGCGATCTCCGGGGTCTCCAGCGTCAGTTCCAGCTTGCGCTGGGCCACGTGGATCCGCCCCAGGCGCCGCATTGTCGACTCATTCAGCGTGGCGGGAAGGTCCACGTGACTGAAGTGGTCCATCAGCCCGATACGGCCGATGTCTGCACCCGACAGCCCGCCCTCGTGGGTGAGCGCACCGACGATCTCGCGCGCGCCGACACCGTGCTGGCGCCCTACGGGCATGTAGTAGCGAACCATGTCGTCGCCACCCGTGCGTGGCGGGCGCGCGGTGGCTTGCCCGGCCTCTTTCCGGCTGCGCCGTTCCTTTGGGTCGCGGCCGCGAGGCGCGCGGCGGTCATCGACCGCGGCGGCGGCTCGGGTGAGCGGATCCGCAGTCGTGTCGCCCGGGGGCAGCAGCGGCGTCATCTCGGTCACCAGCGCCACCAGCGCACTGGCGAGGTCGCGTTCCGAGGTCTTGCAGCGCGCGAGCAGCACGTCGACCAGTTCGTCGTGCCGGTCAGAATCTCCGGAGGCGAGTAGGGCGTCGATGCGCGCGGCGAAGCGTGCCTGTCGGCTTTCCGACACCGCGTGCAGGTCCGGGACCGCGTGGGCGCGCACGGGCTTGCGCGTCAGGCGCTCGATCTCGTGCAGGATACGGCGCCGCCGCGGTTCCAGGAACAGGATCGCGCGGCCCTTGCGCCCGGCGCGACCGGTGCGGCCGATGCGATGCACGTAGGCCTCGGCATCGCCCGGGGCATCGAAGTTGAACACGTGGGTGATGCGCGGCACGTCCATGCCGCGGGCGGCGACGTCGGTGGCGACGACCACGTCCAGCCGGCCATCGCGCAGTTCGGCCACCACGCGCTCGCGATCTTTCTGCTCCATGTCGCCGTTCAGCGCGGAGACCTTGTGGCCGCGTGCGGCGAGCGCATCGGCGATCTCCTGCGTCGCGGCCTTGGTGCGCGCGAACACGATCGCGGCATCCAGTTCCGATTCAACCTCGAGCAGGCGAGCCAGCGCTTCGAGCTTGTGGCGCTCGTCGACGAGGCAGTAGCTCTGGTCGATGTCGGCCCCAGCCTCGTTGCCGGCGCCGATGCGGATCTCCTCGGGCGCCCGCAGGTGGCGGTGCGCGATGCGCCGGATCGGTGCCGGCATCGTCGCGGAGAACAGCGCGGTCTGCCGTTCGGACGGAGTCTGCTCGAGGATCCACTCGATGTCTTCGATGAAGCCCATGCGCAGCATTTCGTCGGCCTCGTCGAGCACGACCAGCTTCAGCGCATCCAGCACCAGGGTGCCGCGCTTCATGTGGTCGACGACGCGGCCCGGTGTCCCCACCACGATCTGCGGGCCGGTGCGCAGCTGGCGCAGCTGGGCGCCCATCGGCTGGCCGCCGTATACGGGCAAAATGTCGATTCCGGGCAGCCGGGCGGCGAAACCGGCCAGTGCACTGGCCACCTGGTTCGCGAGTTCCCGCGTCGGGGTCAGCACCAGTGCCTGCACGGAGCGGTCCCCGGCATCGATCATCGCGATCAGCGGCAGGCCGAAGGCGCCGGTCTTGCCGGTCCCGGTCTGCGCCTCGCCAAGCACGTCGCGTCCGCCCAGCAATGCCGGGATGCACGCGGCCTGCACCGGCGTGGGCTGCTCGAAGCCCAGGCGGTCGAGCGCAAGGATCAGCGGCTCGGACAGCCCGAGCCGGGAGAAGGGGGTGAGTTCGGACATCGGAAATACTCAGGGGAGGGCCGGAACAGGGCCCGGCGGGTGGTGCGGTCAGCGCAATCGCGCAGTATACATGATTGCGGTGCACAAAAATTGACTTGTGTGTCGCGGAAGCTCCTCAGGAAATCCCTTTCGTGCGCCCCCCCCCCAGATTGCCATCCCCCTTGTGGGAGGCGAGCCCTCTCGGCGACCTTCGGCCTCGCGGGATGCGCAACCGTCGCCCAGAGGGCTGGCCTCCTACCGGCTGGG
>SKQM01000232.1 GCA_007119005.1 Thioalkalivibrio sp. | reverse complement strand
TGAACCGCAAGCTGTCCAACGTGCTGTTCAAGCAGTTCGGCGGCAGTTCCGGCGGCGAGGCCGAAGAGGTGACCGGCAGCCTGAAACCGATCGAGGCCCCAGACGCCGGCATCATGATGGCGTTCGCGAACAAGGTGATCATCGTTCCGGGTTACGGCATGGCGGTGGCCCAGGCGCAGCACAAGATCTGGGAACTGACCCAACTGCTGATCCAGCGCGACGTCGCGGTGAAGTTCGCGATTCACCCGGTGGCCGGGCGCATGCCCGGGCACATGAACGTGCTGCTCGCCGAGGCCGGCGTGCCGTACGACATCATCTACGACCTCGACGAGATCAACAACGAGTTCAAGACCGCCGACGTGGCCATCGTGATCGGCGCCAACGACGTGGTGAACCCGGTCGCGCGCACCGACCCGGACAGCCCGATCTACGGGATGCCGATCCTGAACGCCGATCAGGCGAAGAACGTGATCGTGATCAAGCGCGGCCGTGGCGCCGGGTTCTCCGGCATCGAAAACCACCTGTTCTATGCCGACAATACGCGCATGCTCTACGGCGACGGCCAGAAGGCCGCCTCCGAGCTGATCGCGGCAATCAAGGAGATCGGCTGAGTTTCGTCGCCGTTAACTGCCAAACCGGTGCGCCACCCCTGACGATGCAAATCCCCCTCCCCCGCTCGCGGAGTTTGGGTGGGGGTTTGGCGTCACGCATATCTCGTGTATCGGGGACGCAAAAAATACCTCTCGAACCGGGAACCAGGCACTTGCGGCACATCCTGCCGGGGTGTTATGCACAACGCCGGTGCAAGCGGCCGAAAAATGTGATTTAGCCTTCATAGCTTCTCGCAGTACGCACGAAACCCTCGCAAGCCTTTGTCTTTATTCAAAAAATATAAATTGAACATTTTTTGCCCAGTCTGATACAAGTCCTTGTCGGACAAGCCTCTGCAGGTTCTTCCCCGGCTCTTTCCACAGAGTTATCCACAGAATCGGTGGATAACCCGGCCCGAACCGGGGCGTGAGCCCCAACGCCATCGCGTACACTTCAGGAATGCATCCCGAAGCCCTCGTCCGCGTCGCCGTGGACCGTCCTCTGGACCAGCTGTTCGACTATGCCTGCCCCGACGGCCCGCTGCCTGCCGCGGGGCAGCGCGTCCGGGTGACCTTCGGCCGCAGCGAGCAGACCGGCCTGGTGCTGGAGAGCGGGCAACCCCCGGGGATCGATCGTTCCCGCATTCGCCCGCTGGACACGATCCTCGATCCGGAACCGATCCTGTCCGGACCCATCCTCGAGCTGCTGCGTTTCGCGTCCCGCTATTACCATCACCCGATCGGCGAGACCGTGCTGAATGCCCTGCCTCCCGCCCTCCGCAAGGGCCTGCCCCTGCCGGTGCCGGCGCCAGCAGAGCCGCGCTGGCGCGTTCGTCCGGACGCGACACATCCGCGCCTGGGACCCCGGCAGCAGGCGATCGTGCAGGGGCTGGAGGCGTCGCGCACAGCCCTGGCCCTGGATGCTCTCGCCGATCTGACCGGGCTGGCGCTGCGCCGCAACGAACTTCAGCGGCTTGCCGACCACGGGGTCATCGAGGCCATCGCGGATGAAGCCGCGACACCGCCCCCCGGCGGGCCGAGCGTCGCGCTGACCCCGGACCAGCGGCGGGCCGTGACCGCGATCGGACAGGAACTCGGCAACCGGGCGGTCTTCCTGCTCGACGGCGTCACCGGCAGCGGCAAGACGGAGGTTTACCTCGAGGCCGCGGCAGCGGCGATCGCGCGGGGACTGCAGGTGCTGATCCTGGTCCCGGAGATCGCGCTCACCCCGCAGCTGGTCCGGCGCATCAGCCGGCGCTTCCCCGGTCAGATCGCGGCGCTGCACTCGGGGCTTCCGGCGGGCGAACGGCTGCGCGTCTGGGACACGGCCCGCCGGGGTGACCGGAACCTGCTGCTCGGCACCCGGTCCGCCCTGTTCACGCCGTTGCCGCGGCTGGGACTCGTGATCGTCGACGAGGAGCACGACCCGGCATACAAGCAGCAGGACGGGCTGCGTTATCACGCGCGTGACCTCGCGGTCATGCGCGGCCACATCGAGTCGGTCCCGGTGGTGCTGGGATCGGCAACCCCGACGCTGGAGAGTCTCGAGAAAACCCGCGACGGGCACTACCGGCACCTGCCTCTCGGCACGCGCCCGGACGGCTCCCTGCCCCCACCGGTCCGCTGTGTGGACACCCGCGTGCACCGCACCGACGAGGGGCTCAGCAGTCCGCTGCTCGATGCGATGCGCTCCACCCTCAACGATGGCCGCCAATGCTTCGTGCTGCTGAACCGCCGGGGCTTCGCGCGGGTGCTCGCCTGCGAGCACTGCGGCTGGGTATCCGACTGCCCGCACTGCGATGCGCGCCTCACCGTGCACGCGGCGGCGCGCCGCTCGATCTGCCACCTCTGCGGCTACAGCCAGCCGCTCGCCGAGCACTGCCCCGCCTGCGGTCAGGAACTCAGCCAGCAGGGCCTCGGCACCCAGCGCCTGGAACGTGCGCTGTCGCGCCACTTCCCCGGGATCCCGCTGGTACGGCTCGACCGCGACAGCATTCGCCGCCGGGGCGAACTCGAGAACTGTCTGGACGCCATCCGGGCGATGGACGCCGGGATCGTCGTCGGCACCCAGATGCTCGCGAAAGGCCATGATTTCCCGCGCGTGGGCCTGGTCGGCGTGATCGACGTGGACCAGGGTCTGTTCAGCGTCGACCTGCGGGCCGCCGAGCAGACCCTGCAGCTGGTGCTGCAGGCGGCGGGGCGCGCCGGGCGCGGCGGGGATCCCGGCGTGGTGCTGGTGCAGACCGGCCATCCCGGGCACCCGCTGATGCAGGCGGTGCAGAGCGGCGACTATGCCTCGATGGTCGCGCCTCTGCTCGCCGAACGCCGCGCAGCCGGAATGCCGCCATTCGGCTTCCTGGCCCTGGTCCGCATCGACGGACCGACCCCGGAAGCCAGTGCGCGACAGGCGGAAGACATCGCCCGGCAGCTGCGCCGGCATGCGCAAGGAGTCCGCGTCCTCGGCCCCGCCCCGGCGCCGCGGCACCGGGTGAACCGCCGCTTCCGCGAGCAGATCCTGCTCGCCTCCCCGACCCGCAAGGCGCTGCACCACACCCTCGCACAGGCCCGCGACGGCTGGCAGCACCAACCGCCGCCACGCCACCTGCGGATCAGCATCGACGTCGACCCGATCACCCTCGCCTAACCGCTCAGGCCACCCCATCGTGGGAGCGACTTCCAGCCACGCCCGGACGCCGGATCGGGTTCAGCGTCCGGTACACCCATTGGGTTAGAATATCGGGCTTGTCTTCTGTAACCGGTTCACCATCTTGAAAGAGACCCTTGAGCAGGCGCTGGAGTCGGCGCTCAACCAACTCGTGCGCGACGGCGTGCTGCCGGCCGACCATGGCGTCGAGGTGCGGCTCACGCGCACCCGCGAACGCGAACACGGCGACTTCGCCGCCAACCTGGCCATGCAACTGGCACGCCCCGCACGGCGCAAGCCGCGCGAGATCGCGGAACTGCTGACGGCCGCGCTGCCGCCGGTGCCCGGACTGGCCGGCGTCGAGATCGCCGGTCCCGGCTTCATCAACTTCCGGCTCGACGAAGACACCCGGTTCCGGGTGCTGCAGACGATCGCCGCGGCGGGCGCCGACTACGGCCGCTCCGAAATCGGAAGCGGACAGAAAGTGCAGGTGGAATTCGTGTCCGCAAACCCCACCGGCCCACTGCACGTCGGGCATGGCCGGGGCGCGGCCTACGGCGCCACCGTCGCCGACCTGCTCGCGTTCTGCGGCTTCGACGTCACGCGCGAGTACTACGTGAACGACGCCGGCCGGCAGATGAACATCCTCGCGGCCAGCGTCTGGCTGCGTTACCTGGAACGCCGCGGCGTGGCGATTCCGTTCCCGACGAACGGCTACCGGGGCGAATACGTGCACGGCATTGCCGACGATCTCGCGGTGCTGCTCGGCGATGCCGGTGTCCATCCCGCCGAGCAGGTGCTGGCGGGGCTGCCCCCGGACGAACCGGAAGGCGGCGACAAGGAAGCCTATATCGACGCCATGGTGGACCGCGCCCGCGAACTCCTCGGTGGCGCCCTGTACCGCCAGTTCTTCGACCACGGGCTGAACGCGATCCTCGACGACATCCGCGACGACCTCGCCGCCTTCGGCGTGCACTACCAGACCTGGTTCTCCGAGCGCAGCCTCTCCGATTCCGGCGCGATCGAATCGGCGGTGGCGGTGCTGCAGGAGCGCGGCGCGCTGTACGAGAAGGATGGCGCGCTGTGGTTCCGTTCCACCGATCACGGCGACGACAAGGACCGCGTGGTGCGGCGCGAAAACGGCGAGTACACCTATTTCGCCTCCGACATCGCCTACCACCGCCAGAAGTTCGAGCGCGGCTTCGACCGAATGATCAACGTCTGGGGTGCGGACCACCACGGCTACGTCGCACGGGTGCGCGCGGCGCTGCAGGCACTGGGTCTGGACGACAGCCGGCTCGACGTGCTGCTGGTGCAGTTCGCGATCCTGTACCGCGGCAGCGCGCGGGTGCAGATGTCCACGCGCTCCGGCAGCTTCGTCACCCTGCGCGAGCTGCGCGAGGACGTGGGTTCCGACGCTGCGCGCTTCTTCTACGTGCAGCGGCGCTGCGACCAGCACCTCGACTTCGACCTCGAGCTGGCCAAGCGCCAGTCCACCGACAACCCGATGTACTACATCCAGTA
>SKQM01000105.1 GCA_007119005.1 Thioalkalivibrio sp. | reverse complement strand
CTTCTGCGACGACCTCTCCTTCGAAGCGGACGACCCCAGCTACAAGACGCTGAAGGCGATCCTCGACGGATCGCTGTCGACGCCGCCCCACAATCTGCTGATCTACGCAACCTCCAACCGGCGTCATCTGCTGCCTGAATTCCAGAGCGAAAATCAGGCGGCCCGAATCGTCGATGGCGAACTGCACCACGGCGAGGCGGTCGAGGAGAAGACCTCGCTGTCTGAGCGCTTCGGCCTGTGGCTCTCCTTCTACCCGTTCACGCAGGAGCAGTACCTTGAAATCGTCCGGCACTGGCTGCGCAGGCTGGAAGCGCAGACGAAAGACGAGGAAGCGTTGCGCCTGGAGGCCCTGCGCTTCGCACGCGCCCGCGGATCGCGATCAGGTCGGGTCGCCTGGCAATTCGCTCGCGACTACGCCGGACGGCAAGGACTGCGGCAGTTACCGGAATAAAGCCGGACCCAGCCCGCTGTAGGAGGCCAGCCTCCCTCGGGACCGAATTCCGCACACCGGCTACCTACGGCGCCGCTTCGACCGACATCACCGTATAAGCACCGTCAATTCGGTCGACCGTGACCAGAATAGGGTCACCGACCTCCAGCCCGTCCAGCAGCGCGGGATCGTTGACCTGGAAGGTCATCGTCATCGGCGGCATGTCGAGGTTCGGAATATCGCCGTGACGAACTGAGAGCGTATTCGCACGCGTATTCACGCGGCGCACCTCGGCCTCGACCTGCGGCAACTCCCCCGCGGTGCCGCCCTTGGCATGGCCATGGCCGTGATCTTGATGCCGGTGAGTCTGCCCATGCGCACGCCCATGATCATGCCCATGCGTATGGCCCTCTTCCAAGCCATGATCATGCCCGGAATGCCCATGCTGATGCGCACCCTGCGCAAACGCGACGCCGCTACCCAGCCCCGCGAACAGACCCAGCAAAATCGATCGGCTCCAATACTTCATTTGCTTACCCTTATCAGTGTTGATGTCCGTGACCCGTCGGCTTGCGCACCTGTACCTCCAGCGCGGTCCGCTGAAGATCAGGGACTTCACCGCGATTGAGACGCTCCGCCGCGAAGCGCTGTGGCTCCGGCAATTCGCCAGTCCATTCATAGGCCTGCGTGCCGGGCGGCTGCTGATACCAACCCGGGTCGGAATAGTCGCCCGGCCTCTGATCGTGGCGTACTTTCAGCATGGTGAACATGCCGCCCATGCCGATCGGCCCGTGCGGCCCGAACCCGGTCATCATCGGCAGGGTCTCCTCGGGCAGCATCATCTCCATGTCCTTCATGTCCGCCATCCCGCGCTCCCCCATCACCATGTAATCGGGCACCAGACGCTGGATGCGCCCCACCAGGCCGCGGTGATCGACACCGATCATCGTCGGCACGTCGTGGCCCATGGGGTTCATTACATGGTGACTCTTGTGGCAGTGCAACGCCCAATCGCCCTCGGAATCGGCGATGAACTCCAGTTGCCGCATTTGACCCACGGCGATGTCGGACGTCACTTCCGGCCAGCGCGAACCCGGCGGGGTCGGACCTCCATCGGTTCCGGTCACCTCGAACTCATGCCCATGAATGTGGATCGGGTGATTGGTCATCGTCAGATTGCCCACGCGGATACGCACGCGATCCCCGAGGCGTACGTTCAAGGAGTCGATACCCGGGAACGCGCGGCTATTGAAGTTCCACAAGTTGAAATCGAGCATCTCGTTCACACGTGGCACAACGCTACCCGGATCGATGTCATACGCGTTCAGCAGAAAACAGAAATCGCGGTCCACGTCCTCGATCCAGTCGTGCTTCTGCCGGGGGTGGGTGACCCAGAAACCCATCATGCCCATCGCCATCTGCACCATCTCGTCGGCGTGCGGGTGGTACATAAACGTCCCGGGTCGGCGCGCGACAAACTCGTACACGTAGGTCTTCCCGACCGGAATCGCCTTCTGATTCAGCCCAGCGACACCGTCCATCCCATTCGGCAAACGCTGGCCGTGCCAGTGAACCGTCGTCGGCTCCGGCAGTCGGTTGGTCACGAACAGCCGAACCCGGTCGCCCTCGACCACCTCGATGGTTGGCCCCGGACTTTGCCCGTTGTAGCCCCAGAGGCGCGCGATCATCCCCGGCGCGATCTCGCGCTCGACGGGCTCCGCCACCAGGTGAAACTCCTTCACCCCGTTGTTCATGCGCCAGGGCGCGGTCCAGCCGTTCAGGGTAACCACGGGGTTGTACGCCCGGCCCTTGTCGGGCATGCGCGGGGGCGCGGTGTCCGGCGAGGTCCGGATTTCCGGCTCCGGCAACGCGGCGAGAGCGACCTTGCTCACGCCAGCGACCGCCACGGCTCCCAGTGCCGCGCCACTGATGAATTCACGTCGATTCATGGTTTCAGTGTCCTCCTGCATCCGCTTTGCCTGCCGCACCGACGCTACTGGCGTCCGGCCCGGGATACTCCGCACCGGCGAGCACCGCCTGCAGGTTTGCGTGCGCGAGCCAGAAATCGCCGAGCGCCCGGGTCGCCACATCGGCCCGCTCGACCCGGTCGCGCGCGCTCGCGAGCAGATCCCAGGTACTCTTGAGCATGCCGTTGTAGCGCATCAGAGTTTCCTCCTGCAGCGCTTCGGCAAGCCGGGCGTTCTCCTCGGCGCGGCGCGCCACGTCGTAGGCGACCCGATATTGGTGGTAGGCCTCGCGCACCTGCGAGCGGATCGTCACCGCCAGCGCCGCGGCCTTCGCCTGGTCCTTGGCAGCGCGTTCCGCTTCATGGCCCGCGGGCAACCGCCTCCGTTCCAGAACCGGCGCGCCCTGAATTGGAGACGCCAGGGGATTTTCCGTGTCCTTCTGCGCCGCGAAGGCACGCTCCAAAGCGGCGTCGATGGCCTCCGACCACATCGCCAGGCTGCGGGATGCAACACCGCGCCGCGAACGCTCCGCTTCGATCGCCGCCAAGCGCAGTGTCGGATGTGCTCGCAGGGCCCGGGCCTCCAGACCCTCGACATCCAAAGGTTGTGCCGGCAGCGCCGGCAGGGCGTCCGGCAGCGGGAAGTCCAGGCCGTCGCCCCAGAGCCCCAGTTTCCGAACCAGCGCCTCGCGTGCGCTCAATGCCTGTTGCCGAACCTGCGCCAGCCCGACACCGGCGTCCGAGAGGCCCAGTTGCTCACGCAGCAGCCGATCCTGTCCCCAGTTCCCCACCCGGGTCATGCGCGCTGCGAGTTCTGCCGCAATGTCCGCAGCCTCGAAGGCCTCCTCGGTCCGACGCAGACCGTGTTCCGCCGCGACCGCCCGGATCCAGGCCCGCTGCACGTCATGCGCGAAGGTCACGGCGGCGATGTCCGCGCGCGCACGTTCGAGCGAACTCATATCCTCGGTCGCAAAGAGGTCCGGACGGTTCGCGAACGCGGTGCGTACCGCCGCCGCCGATGAAAGCGGCTCGCCCTCCGGCATCCTCGCCATCACCGAAGGTGGCGGATTCTCGGCTTCCCAGCGCAGGATATCGATGTGGCCGCGAGTGAAAGCGCCCACGGTGTCATTCGCGCTGCGCCAGTCCTTCTCCGCCATCGCCGCCCGCGGGGCCAGGGGCGCGGGCAAAGTCTGAACCGGCGGCGCAGGAACGTCCGCGGTGGGGTCGAAGGGCTGGTTTGCAGCAGCGAGCCCGGGGAACGATCCGGTCGCCACCAGCAGCATCGAAACGGCTATTCGTCGCATCCGTGAAAGGCTCCTCATCGTCTCGGAAAAGTCCTTGGGCCGATGACCGCATTCGGCAGGCTCAAACCTGGACGCCGCCGCGTTGCCCTCCGGCTTCACCATCGTCGCGCGCCGGGTGGATCAGCCCGAGAGCATGCCGCACCCACCCTTACGCCCGACTGATCGTTGCATTACATCTTTGTAACGTTGCGGGTGCCTTCCTGGAACTGGTGGCAGAATGGCCGGAATCCGAAGATCGACCGGATGGTTTCCGCCGTGAGCACTGCATGAAAATCCTGATCGTCGAGGACGAACCCAAGACGGGCGAATACCTGCGCCAGGGCCTTAGCGAGGCGGGTTTCGTGGTCGACCTCGCACGCCACGGGTTGGATGGCCTGCACCTTGCGACGACATCGGATTACGACCTGCTGGTATTGGATGTGATGCTGCCGCGCATGGACGGCTGGGCTGTGCTGCAGGCACTGAGGGCCTCCGGGCGTGCAATGCCGGTGCTGTTCCTGACCGCCCGCGATCAGGTCGAGGACCGGGTCCGCGGGCTGGAGCTCGGGGCGGACGACTATCTCGTCAAGCCTTTCGCCTTTGCCGAACTGCTGGCCCGTGTGCGGACCCTGCTGCGTCGCGGCCGGAGCAAGGAGCCGGAAGTCCTGATCGCGGCGGATCTCGAAATCGATCTGTTGCGTCGACGCGTAAAGCGCTCCGGTACCCGAATCAACCTTACGGCGAAGGAGTTCTCGCTGCTCGAGCTGCTGGTTCGTCGGCAGGGGGAGGTGCTACCCCGATCCCTGATCGCCTCCCAGGTCTGGGACATGAACTTCGACAGCGACACCAACGTGATCGAAGTCGCGGTGCGGAGGCTGCGCGCGAAAGTCGACGACCCGTTCGAGCCGAAACTGATCCGCACCGTCCGTGGAATGGGGTACGTGCTCGAGGCGCCGGGCCACCCATGACGCGTAGGCCGTCGGCCGGCGGAATCCGACCGGGGCAAGGCTGTTCGTCGCTGTCACTGACCGCGAGGATGGCGCTGCTGTTCGCACTGCTCGCGATCATCCTGCTCCTGGGGCTGGGCATCCTGATGGAGCGGGCCGTCGACCTGCATTTCGATGAACTCGATGCCCACGACCTCT
>SKQM01000135.1 GCA_007119005.1 Thioalkalivibrio sp. | reverse complement strand
TGCGGATACTTCCGGTCCTTCGAGCTGGAAGTGGAGGGGCCGGAGGGGGTCGAGGTACGCGGGTACCACAAGCCGATCATGATCGCGGGCGGCGTCGGTTCAATCCGGCGGGAGCATGTGCACAAGGAATCCGTTCCGGCCGGGACCCCGATCATCGTGCTCGGTGGACCCGCGATGCTGATCGGCCTTGGCGGCGGTGCGGCGTCGTCGGTGGCCAGTGGCGCGAGCGCCGAGCAGCTGGATTTTGCCTCGGTGCAGCGTGGCAATCCGGAGATTCAGCGGCGCTGCCAGGAAGTGATCGACCGCTGCACCGCGTTGGGCGAGGGGAACCCGATCCTGTCCATCCACGACGTGGGCGCGGGCGGCCTGTCCAACGCGATTCCCGAGATCCTGAACGACGCCGGCCGCGGTGGCCAGATCGAACTGCGCGCTGTACCGTCGGCCGAACCCGGACTTTCACCCCTGGAGCTGTGGTGCAACGAGGCGCAGGAGCGCTACGTATTGGCGATATCCCGGGATCGCATGGCCGCCTTTGCGGCGATCGCCGACCGTGAGCGGGCGCCGTATGCGGTGGTCGGGGAGGCCACCGAGACCACGCAACTGCGGGTCGACGATGCGCTGCTCGGTTCACCGGCGGTGGACCTGCCGATGTCGGTACTGCTCGGGAAGACGCCGCGCATGACTCGCTCGGATGGGCGTCGATCGATTCAGGCGGCTGCGTTTGCAGCCACCACGAATATCGAGGCCGCGCTCGCAGGCGTGCTGCGGTTGCCTTCCGTGGCCGCCAAGCATTTTCTGATCACCATCGGCGACCGAACCGTGGGCGGCCTGACGGCCCGGGACCAAATGGTCGGTCCCTGGCAGGTCCCGGTGGCGGACTGTGCGGTCACGCTCACGGACTTCGAGTCGTACACCGGTGAGGCGATGGCGATGGGTGAACGGACCCCGCTCGCGATCCTCTCCGCGCCGGCCTCAGGGCGCATGGCGGTGGGCGAAGTGGTCACCAACCTGGCCGGTGCTGACATTACGGACACCGGTCAGATCCGCCTTTCCGCGAACTGGATGGCCGCGGCCGGTGTGCCGGGGCAGGATGCGGCGCTGTTCGACACGGTGCGCGCGGTTGGCGAGGAGCTGTGCCCCCGTCTGGGCATCAGCATTCCGGTAGGCAAGGACTCGCTGTCGATGCGCACGGTCTGGGAAGAGGGCGGCAGCCCCCGTGAGATGATCGCCCCGGTGTCGCTGATCGTGTCCGGGTTCGCACCGGTGGGCGACGTCCGAGCGACGCTGACGCCGCTGCCGGATACCCGTGCGGCCGGTCCGCTGTGGCTGATCGATCTTGGCGAGGGCCTGTGCCGGCTGGGTGGGTCCGCGCTGGCGCAGACGTTCGGAGAAGTGGGAAACAACCCGCCGGATGTGGTGAGCCCGGAGCGGCTCCGCGGCTTCTTCGGGGTGATCCAGCATCTGAAAGGGCGAGGGCTGATCACCGCCTACCACGACCGCTCCGACGGGGGCCTGATCGTCACACTGCTGGAGATGGCCTTCGCAGGCCGTTGTGGTCTGGAAGTCACCGTGCCGGACGGCACGGACCCGATGACGTGGCTGTTCAACGAAGAGCTCGGGGCGGTGCTTCAGATCGTTCCTGGTGCGGAACCTGCGGTGCGCGAGGCCTTCTCGGCTCTGGGTCTGGGTGAGCACGTCCGCATGGTCGCCGCACTGGATCCCTCGGGTGCGGTGCGCATCGAGCAGGCCGGACGAACGTTGTTGACGTCCGACCGCGCGACCCTGCAGCGGCAATGGCAGGAGACCGGCTTTCACTTGCAGCGGCTGCGGGACGAACCCGACTGCGCGCAGGAGGAACTGGAGCGGGTGGAGGCCGACGGAGGGTTGGTCGCCGAGCTCACGTTCGATCCCGCCGACGACGTGGCCGCACCCCATCTGCTGAGCGGGCACCGGCCTCGGGTCGCGATCCTGCGCGAACAGGGGGTCAACGGCCAGATCGAAATGGCGGCGGCCTTCGAACGCGCCGGCTTCGAGCCGGTGGACGTGCACATGACCGACCTGCTCTCAGGCCGTCAGGATCTGGCCCGTTTCCGGGGGCTGGCCGCCTGCGGAGGGTTCTCCTATGGCGACGTGCTCGGCGCCGGCGGGGGCTGGGCGAAGACCATTCTGTTCAACAGTGCACTGCGCGACCAGTTCCAGGCCTTCTTCGAGCGTTCCGAAAGCTTTGCGCTCGGGGTTTGCAACGGCTGCCAGATGCTCTCGCATCTCGCGCCGCTGATCCCTGGCACGGAACATTGGCCGCGATTCGTGCGTAACCGATCCGAGCAGTTCGAGGCACGGTTCTCGCTCGTGCGCATCGAGAAGAGTCCGTCGGTACTGCTGACCGGAATGGCGGGGTCGGTGCTCCCGGTGGTCGTGTCGCACGGAGAGGGGCGTGCCCGCTTCTTCGATCCAAACCATCCCGGAGTGGCCGAGCAGGCGGGTCAGGTGGCGTTGCGCTACGTCGAGGCTGATGGCTCGAACGCACAGGGCTACCCGGCCAACCCAAATGGTTCGCCGGCGGGTGTCACCGGGTTCACCAACGCCGACGGCCGCGTGACCGTGATGATGCCCCACCCGGAGCGCGTGTTCCGCACGGTTCAGAATTCCTGGCATCCGGGCGAATGGGGAGAAGAGGGACCCTGGCTGCGACTGTTCCGCAACGCCCGCGCCTGGGTAGGGTGACTCGAACGACGTCGCCCTCAGTGACATACTCTCTTGCGGAAGTACAACCCGTTTTGAAACAACAGGAAAGCGATTGGATTTCATGCAAAAAATGCGCGTCTTGATGGTCTGCATGGGCAACATCTGCCGATCGCCGATGGCCCATGGTGTGTTCGCGAGGCGGCTGCGCGACGCTGGTCTCGAACACGTGGTCGAGGTGGACTCCGCGGGAACTCACGGCTATCACGAGGGCGAGCCGCCCGACCGCAGGGCGCAGGTCACGGCGCGCTCACGCGGGTACGAGTTGAGTGATCTCCGCGCACGGCGGCTCAAAGAGCAGGACTTCCGCGAGTTCGATTACATCCTGGTGATGGACGAGGACAATCTCAGCCACGCCCGGGAGTTGCAACCGGAGGATGCGAAGGCACGCCTGCACCGGTTCCTCGAATTCGCCGGAACCCGGCGTGAGCGCGAGGTGCCCGACCCGTATTACGGCGGGGCGCAGGGCTTTGAAAAGGTGCTCGATCTCGTCGAGGATGCGGCCGACGGATTCCTGTCCCATCTAAGGGAAAGGCACCGGCTATAGTACGGGTAGTGCAGCCGAAGTCCGGCAGGGAGACCCCTGCCGGACGCCGAAATGCTACTTCTCGTCGCTCGTTTCGGCCACCGGTTCGGCTGCAGAGCCGGATGCTTTTTCCTGGTCCGGGGCCGAGGCGCGGCTGCGTCGCGCTGGCCGTGGGCGTGCCGGAGTGTCCTTTCCTCCGGTATCTTCGGTGCGGACGTCTGGCGTGCCTGAACCGGGGTCGGTGGCGCCGTCCTGCGGACCGGTCGGCTCTGCGCCTTCCGCGGAATCGGCTGGAGCGGGTTTCCTGGCCGCGGCGCGGGGCTTGCGGGGGCGGCGTGGCCGCTTCGCCTTGGCCTTCGGAGCCTCTGCTCCGGCGTCTGCGGTTTCCGCCACAGTCTCTTTCGTTTCTTCCTTCTTGAGGGCCTGCGCGTCATCGGCCGGCGCGGGTGGCTGCGGTGCCGGCGCGGGCGCCGTCTCCTCGTAAGCGGGTGGTCTTTCCGCGCCGCCTTGTTCAGGAACGGGGGCGCCTTCCGGCTTCAGGGACTTGGGTTCAGAGGCAGCCGGCTCTGGCTGAGCTTCTTGGGCAGCCCCAGTCTCGCGATCGGCGGATTCCCGGGGGATGGATGCGACCATCCGGGCGAGGGCGGCACGGGCCTCGCGCTGGCGCTGTTCAGCCAGGTCCTCTGCAGCCGCATCACTGTCGGCCGTGTCGGCCTGCGCAGCGCGCGTACGGCGGGGCGCGACGGCATCGGCTGCCGGGGCGGACTGTGCCTCCCGCCGCTTGGGCACCTCGACATCGGCTTCGGCGACTGGAGCAGGGTCGGCCGCTACGCGCGCGGCGACGGGCTCCGCAACGGTCTCGGACTGCTCGGCCGCGGGCTTCGGTGCCGCGCCGGTATCCTGATCGGCAGCGGCACCCCCTTCCTCACCCGACGCGGCATCGGACTCCGTTCCTGCGGCCCGGTTGCGGTTGCGCCGGCGGCCGCCGCGACGCGAGCGTCGACTGCGGGTGCGCGTGCCTTCGTCGCGTGACTCCTCGGTGGTCTCGGATCGAGCGGTTTCGGCTGCGGAGCTTTCGTCCACGGACGCCTTGCCATTGGCGGGCTTTTCGGTACTTTGACGTTCGTTTCGGGCCTTGCCGGCGCCCTCCGACGCCACGGTCTTGCCGGCGGTGTCCCCGGACGCTGGGGTCTTGGCGTGGTCCCTGGAACCAGCGGTCTTGCCGGGTTTGCTCTCGCCGGACTGCCGGGCTTCGCCTGGCTCCTTGCGGGACCGATCGCCACGGCGGCCGCCCCGACGTCGCTCCCCGGACGCAGCGTCGTCATCGGCGCGGCCACGCCCACTCCGGGCACGGCGTTCAGAGGGGGCCTTCTCGGCGGCTTCTTCAGGCTCGGCGACGGGCTGGCCACTCGCCGTGGGAACCGCGCCGGGGAAGAGTGCGGCCCAGATGCGGGTGAAGAAACCGGGCTGTGCCACGGGTTGCGCGACGGGAATGTTCGGAGGCGCGGCGGGAACTGGCGGTGGTGCAGCCACGGGGATGTTCTGCACCAGCGGACGATCGGG
>SKQM01000170.1 GCA_007119005.1 Thioalkalivibrio sp. | reverse complement strand
CGATCCAGCTCTCTGCCGAGCGCCTGTCCCGGCGGCTCGGCAAGACGCTCGACGGGGCCGACCAGGAAATGCTGAACCGGGCCACGCAGACCATCGTGCAGCAGGTCGAGGCGATGAAGACCCTGGTCAATGCCTTCCGTGACTATGCCCAGGCCCCCCGGCTTGCACTGGCGCCACTGGACCTGAATGCCCTGCTGCGCGACGTCTGCGAGCTCTACGGAGGGGTGGAGAACGGCCGTATCGTGCTCGACCTCGCACCGCAGCTGCCCGCGATCCGGGCCGATGCCGGGCGGCTGCGCCAGCTGCTGCACAACCTGATCAAGAACGCGATGGAGGCCGTGGCGCAGCAGCCGTCGGGGGAGGTCCGCGTATCGACGCAGAGCCTCGACGACGACAATGGCCGCCGGGTGGAACTGCAGGTGGCCGACAACGGACCCGGAATCCGCCCCGAGTTCCTCGAACGCATCTTCGAGCCGTACACGACGGACAAGCCGCGCGGAACCGGATTGGGGCTGGCGGTGGCGCAGAAGATCGTCGAGGAACATGGTGGCATCATTGAATGCCATAATCAGCCCGCCGGGGGCGCCGTGTTCGTGATCCGGATTCCGGTCGATCATGGCGGTGACACCGGCGGTGTCGGAGAAGAGAGGGAATGAGCGGACCGTACGTACTGGTGGTGGACGACGAGCCGGACATCCGCATGCTACTGCGCGATGTGCTGGAGGACGAGGGTTACGAGGTGGCGCTGGCCGGTTCGGTCGCCGAGGCCAAGACCGCGCGCCGTGCCCGTCGGCCCGACCTGGTTCTGCTCGACGTCTGGATGCCGGACGGGGACGGCGTCAGCCTGCTCAAGGAGTGGACCGACGAGGACCGGCTGCCCTTTCCGGTGGTGATGATGTCCGGTCACGGCAACGTCGAGACGGCGGTCGATGCGACCCGGCTCGGGGCCTACGACTTCATCGAAAAGCCCCTGTCGATCGACAAGCTCACGATCACGCTCAGCAACGCGCTGGAATCCGACCGGCTGCAGCGGGAAAACCAGGGGTTGCGCCGCCACGGCGCGGGGGTCGCCGACCCGGTCGGCGACAGCGCGGTGATGAACAACCTGCGTGACCAGGTTCAGCGCATGGCGCAGCACGACACCTGGGTGCTGATCACCGGCGAGGCGGGCGTTGGCAAGCAGACCTTCGCGCGCTACCTGCACGCGCGCAGCGCCCGCCGTGACAACCCCTTCATCGTGGTCGCGGTCGGTTCCCTGAGCGGTGAGGAATCCATCGCCGAACTCTTCGGCACCGAGCAGGGGGAGCGCATCCGCTTCGGCCTGCTGGAACAGGCTGCAGGCGGCGTGCTGTTCCTCGACGAGGTGGCCGAAATGAACCTGCAGACCCAGGGCCGGCTGCTGCACGCGCTGGACACCCAGCGCATCACCCGGATCGGCGGCAACCAGCCGATCACCGTGAACGTGCGGGTGATCGGCGGGACCAAGGTGGATCTCGATGATGCCGTTGCACAGGGACGTTTCCGGGAGGATCTGTATTACCGCCTGAATGTGCTGCCATTGAAGATCCCGCCGCTGCGCGAACATCCCGAGGACATTCCGGCGCTGCTGAACTACCACATGGCCCAGCTGCACCAGCAGGAGGGGTTGCCGGTACGCAGGTTCGAACCCGCGGCGCTGGAGCAGCTGCGTCGGTATCACTGGCCCGGCAACGTTCGCGAACTCCGCAACTTCGTGCAGCGGCTGATGATCCTCGGGTCCGGGGACGAGGTGAGCCGGGAGGAGGTCGAGCGCACGCTCTCGGGGCAGACCCTGCAGGAGGTGGAACTGGACGAGGCGGGGCTGTTTCCCGATCTTCCGTTGCGCGAGGCACGCGAGCAGTTCGAACGCCAGTACCTGATCCACCAGCTCGAACGCAGCGAGGGCAACATGACCCGGCTGGCGGAGCGGGTCGGACTGGAGCGGACCCACCTGTACCGGAAGTTCAAGACGCTGGGTATCGATCCGAAGAAGATCAAGGCCGAAGGCTGATCGCGGAGTCCCGTGTGAAGCGCATCGTCATCGTGGGCGCGGGTCAGGTCGGGCAATCCCTGGCGGAGGCGCTGAGTGGCGACGGTCACAACGTGACGGTGATCGATACCCGCGCCGACTGCCTGGAGGCGATCGCCAGCCACCTCGACATCCGGACCATCAACGGCTTCGGCTGCCACCCCAGCGTGCTGGAGTCCGCGGGCGCGCGGGAGGCCGAGATGCTGATCGCGGTGACCGACTCCGACGAGGTGAACATGCTCGCCTGCCAGATCGGGTCGACCCTGTTCGGGATCGGCACCAAGATCGCCCGGGTGCGCGAGCGCAGTTACCACGACAATCCCCAGCTGTTCGCGCCGGACGCGGTTCCCGTGGACATGCTGATCTCGCCCGAGGCCATCGTCACCAGCCAGATCCAGCGCCTGGTCGAGCACCCGGGTGCGCTGCAGGTTCTCGATTTCGCCGACGGGCTGGTGTCGCTGGTCGGGGTCAAGGCCTACTACGGCGGGCCGCTGGTCGGTCACGAGCTGCGGAACATCAGTACCGACATGCCCGGCATCCAGACCCGCGTCGCGGCGATCTTCCGGCGCAATCGACCGATCCGTCCGGACGGGGATACGGTGGTCGAGGCCGAGGACGAGGTCTTCTTCGTCGCGGCGAAGAAGAACATCCGCGCGGTGATGTCGGAACTGCGCAAGCTGGACAAGCCGTACAAGCGCATTCTGGTCGGCGGCGGTGGCAACATCGGCCGGCGTCTGGCCGAGGCCCTCGCCGATCGTTACGAGGTCCGGGTGATCGAGCGCGATCCGCGGCGCGCGGAATTCCTGGCCCGGGAACTGCCGCCGTCCACCCGGGTACTGGTGGGGGACAGCGCCGACGACCGGTTCCTGGAACGCTGCGGGATCGGCGACATCGATGTGTTCTGCGCGGTGACCAACGATGACCAGGCCAACATCTTCTCCGGGATGCTCGCGAAGCGCTGGGGTGTGCGGAAGGTGATGGCCCTGATCAACCGGCCCGGGTACGTCGATCTGATGCAGGGCGGCTCGATCGACATCGCGCTGTCGCCGCAGCAGGCGACCATCGGCGTGCTGCTCGCCCGGGTGCGCGAAGAGGGCACCGCGACCGTGCACAGCCTGCGCCGCGGTGCGGCGGAGGCGATCGAGACCATCGTCAGCGGGGACTGGCGCACGTCGCGCGTGGTCGACCGGCGCATCGACGAACTGCGGCTGCCCGAGGGGACCAGCATCGGTGCGATCGTGCGCGAGCGCGAGGTGATCGTGCCCCACCACGACACGGTGATCCGTACGGGTGACCACGTGATCCTGTTCCTGACCGACCGCGATCGGGTCAAGGCGGTACAGCGCCTGTTCCGGCCGGGGGCGCGTTTTTTCTGACCCGCAACGGGTGCGGGTACACTCAGCGGGACTGGACCCATCTCCCGCCTCTGAAGAAGCCGGAGGAATACCAGTGGTGGACATGATCTCCCGTTTCGAGGCCATGCTGGAGGCCGGGCAGGATTCGCCGATGCTGCGCCTTTCGCTGGCCAATGCCATGGTGGCGGCCGGACGGCCAGCGGATGCGATCCCGCATCTGGAAGTCGCGCTCGAACAGGACCCTGCGTATTCGGCGGCATGGAAACTGCTGGGCAGGACCCTGCTCGACACCGGAGAGCCGGTCCGTGCACTCGATGCCTGCGAGCGGGGCTTGGCCGTGGCCCGGGAAAAGGGCGACATCCAGGCCGCGAAGGAAATGGAGGTCTTCGCCCGCCGGGCCCGGAAACGGATCGAGCCTCCGGCTGGCGAGCCATGAGCGCCGAAGCCGGTGACGCCGCCCCGGGGACCGGTGCCTACCGCGCCGAGCTGACCCGAAGACAGCTCGCGCCACGCCACTGGGGGACGTGGCTGGGCCTCGGGCTGCTGTGGCTGGTGCACAGACTGCCCCGCCCGCTGCTGCGCGGACTGGTTCCGGGGCTGGCGTGGGCATTGCGCACCGGCTCCCCCAAGCGCCGGCAAATTGCCCGGATCAACCTGGCCTGGTGTTTTCCGGAACGCACCGTGGAGGAGCGTGAGGAACTGCTGCGGGACTATTACCGGTACGCGGCACAGACCATGCTGGATTACGGGATGCTCTGGTTCGGCTCGCCGCAGACGCACGCCACCCGGATCCGGCTGGTCGGTGAAGAACACTACCAGCGCCTGCACGCCCGGAACATTCCGGTAATCGTGCTCGCGCCGCATGCGCTGGCGCTCGATCACGGCGGGCTGCGCATGAGCCAGTCCTACGACGGCGTGTCGTTCGCGAAACCGATGCGCAATCCGGTGGTGGAGTGGATCAATCACCGGTCGCGGACCCGGTATTCCGGGGACATCTTCAGCCGGGACCAGGGTCTGCGGCCGGCGATCCGCCAGATCCGCAGGGGACGGTTCTTCTACTACCTGCCCGACGAGGATCTCGGTGCCGAGGGTGCGGTCTTCGTCGATTTCTTCGGCGTGCCGAAGGCGACTCTGACTGCGCTCGGACGCCTCGCGCGGATGACCGGTGCCGCGGTGCTGCCGAGTTTCGCCTGGTACGACGAGACCGAGGACCAGTACGTGCTGAAGCTCTGGCCGCCGATGGAGGGGTTTCCGAGCGGCGACGACACCGCCGATGCGCGGGCGATGAATGCGGCGATCGAGCGGGCGATCCGGGAGACGCCGGCGCAGTATCTGTGGACCATGCGGCTTTTCCGGACGCGACCCGACGGGCAGCCGCACCCTTACCGATACCCCCCGGGTACGCGCGCCACCGGGACGGGTCGATGAGGACGGCAACCAGCCGGCCGTGCGGCACGGTGGAACTTGTAACACAGGG
>SKQM01000113.1 GCA_007119005.1 Thioalkalivibrio sp. | reverse complement strand
AGTATCCGTCTGTCGGAAGAGGACGAGTACGTCGGTGCCGATGTCGCCGAGTGCGGTCTCGAGGCCTACCCGGAGTTCGTCAAGAAGTCGTAAGCAATCCGGGTGTCCGGAACGCGGGTTCCGGACACCCGACAACGAGTCTCCTCCAGCACCGACCACATAGTCTCCCAGGCTTGAAATCGGTGATTGCGGGCGCAACAGCGCCCGCTTTTTTTCGTCTGGCGCTGGGGAGAATTCCGGGCATGCGGGGGCGGCTGCTCCGGGGTGGGTGCGGTGCGGGCGCGCTCGAGCCGTCCGTGGGCGCTCGACGGCGGCCATCCGTGGCCGCCGACGGCCCGCACCGCACCCACCCCGGAGCAGCTCCTGAACGCGGGGTAGAATACGGCGCCTGATCGCCGAGAGGGCTCGCCTCCCACCAGGGTATCGGGCGTCTGGTGCTGTGGGAGGCCAGCCCTCTGGGCGACTGGGTTTCCTTCAATGCGAAACAGGATACGGGGAAGGTCGGGCGGTATGGACTGCTTGCTGGAGGTCGAGGGACTGAGGACGGCCCAGCTGGGTCCGCTGGATCTGTGCCTGCAGGCTGGAGAGCTGGTGCAGATCAGCGGTGCTTCGGGTTCCGGCAAGTCTCTGCTGCTGCGCGCGCTTGCGGACCTGGATCCGAGTTCGGGTGCGGTCAGGCTCGCGGGACAGGACCGGGAGGGTATCGAGCCTCCCGACTGGCGTCGGCAGGTGGCGTACGTTCCGGCGGAGACGGCCTGGTGGGCATCGGAGGTCGCGGAGCACTTTCCCTCCGGCTGGGATAAGGGTCAGGCGCTGGCCTGGCTGGAACGTTTCTCGCTGCCCGAGGAATCGCTGCGCTGGGAGATCGAGCGCCTGTCCAGTGGCGAGCGCCAGCGGCTGGGGCTGCTGCGCGCCTTTCTGAATCGCCCGCGGGTGCTGCTGCTGGACGAGCCCACGGCGAACCTGGACCTGGAGAACACCCGCCGCATCGAGCGGGCGGTGCGCAGCTACCTGGCCGAGGGGGGCGCCGGCGCACTCTGGGTCAGTCACGACACGCTGCAGCGCAGCCGCCTGGGCGGGCGCATCCTCGAGATCCGTGGCGGCAGGCTGGTGTGATGAGTGTGATCAGCCTGAGTGCATGGGACCTCTCGCTTGCGGCGCTGCTGGTCGTTGCACTCGCGGGGCTGACCCTCTGGGCGCGTCTCGGGGTGGGCCGCAGCCTGCTGATTGCCGGAGTGCGCACGGTGCTGCAGCTCCTGCTGGTCGGCTTGGTGCTGCAAGCTCTGTTCGACCACGCACAGCTGGGCTGGGTTGCGCTGATGGCACTGGTGATGCTGGCCATCGCCGGCTACGAGGTGATGGCTCGTCAGGAGCGGCGCTTTGCTGGCATCTGGGGATACGGGATTGGCGCCGCGACGATGTTCGTGTCGGCTTTCGCGGTGACGGTGCTGGCGTTGACCACGATGGTCGGGCCCACGCCGTGGTGGGAACCGCAGTATGCGATCCCGCTGCTCGGGATGTTGCTGGGCAACACGATGACCGGAATCGCGCTGGGTCTGGACCGGCTCACGCAGACGGTCTGGCGCGAGCGGCGAGTGATCGAGGGCCGTCTGGCGCTGGGCGACACCTGGGTCAGTGCCACAGCGACCATGCGCCGGGAGGCAGCGCGCAGCGGTCTGATGCCGACGATCAACGCGATGGCGGCGGCCGGCGTGGTCAGCCTGCCCGGGATGATGACGGGGCAGATTCTCGCCGGGGTCCCGCCGGTGGAAGCGGTCAAGTATCAGATCCTGATCATGTTCCTGATTGCCGCTGGAACGGGTTTCGGCGCGCTGGGCGCAGTTTGGCTCGCGTCGAAGCGCCTGTTCGACCAGCGGTCGCGGTTGCGTCTGGACCGCCTTCGCCCGGTCCGCCGGGGCTGACCCATCGCGGCGTCAGGCGAGTTGCTTGACGAATATCCGGGAGTTGCGCGCCTGGTTGTACAGTGTCTGGCGGGCGGCCGGCAGGTCGTTGACGCTGCCCGGGTGGTAGCCGCGTTCCTGGAACCACTGCGCGGTCCGGGTGGTGAGTACGAAGACCTGCCGGTGGCCACGCCTCAGTGCCAGGGCCTCCATGTGCTCGAGCAACTGATCGCCGCGCCCGCCGCCGCGGTAGTCCGGGTGCAGTGCAAGGCAGGCGATCTCGGCCGCGCCCGTCTCGGGGAAGGTGTACAGTCCGGCGGTGCCGATGATCAGGCCGTCCGCGTCCAGCACCTGGAAGCAGTCGATCTCCAGTTCCAGGTGTTCGCGGGTCCGGCGTATCAGGATGCCCTCGCTCTCCAGTGGCTGGATCAGGTCCAGGATTCCACCCACGTCGTCCAGCGTGGCGCCCCGCAGGCGCTCGAGCGGTTCCCGGCTCACCAGCGTGCCGATGCCACGGCGCGAGAACAGTTCGATCAGCAGACCGCCGTCGATGTGGCGATCCACCAGGTGCACGCGCAGGTCGTGGACCGTGCACACTTCCACCGCGCTGCGCAGGTGGCTCGCGAGTTCCTGCGGGAGGTCCTGGCCACCGGCGAGCAGCTTCTCGGCCGCGGGTACGGTCAGCTGTGCTAGCGTGTGCTGGTCCGGATCCCGCAGCGGCCCGGCTTCGGTCAGAAAGACCAGCTTGTCCGCCTTGACCGCGGCGGCGACCTGCGTCGCGACGTCTTCCCCGGAGAGGTTGAAGACCTCTCCGGTCGGAGAATAACCGAGCGGTGAGAGCAGCACGATCTGGCCGTCATCGAGCTGGCGCAGGATGCCGGCCGCATCCACGCGGCGAACCTCCCCGGTGTACTGGAAGTCGATTCCGTTGCGCACGCCCATTGGACGCGCGATCACGAAGTTTCCGCCGGCCACGCGCAGGCGGGCACCGGCCTTGCCCGGCCCGCCCAGCGTGCGGGTCAGCAGTCCCTCGATCCGAACCCGCAGCCGTCCGATCGCGTCGCAGACGGCCTCCAGCGCGTCCGCGTCGGTGACGCGCAGGCCTTCGGCGTAACGCGGCGTCAGACCGCGTTCGTGCAGGCGGGCCTCGATCTGCGGCCGTGCCCCGTGCACCAGCACGACTCGGGAGCCAAGGGCGCGGAGCTGGGCGATGTCGCGCAGCAGCGCGGGGAACTCAGTGTCCAGCGCAGCCTCGCCGGCGATCGCGATCACCACGGTCCGATCACGGTGCGCAGCGATGTAGGGCACCGCGGCGCGGAACCAGTCCAGTCCGATCTGTTGCGGGTCGTCGTTCATCATCGTGTGCCGTGGGGCCCGGAAAGGCGGCTGCCGTGCCGGCAATCCTAACCCGCGGCGCGCTTTCCGTCATCGCAGGGGCAGCAACCCTCGTCCGACAGCCCGGCGAGGCAGGACTCCTGCGATCGGATAGAATCGTCGTTGACAACGGCCGCAACGCGAGTGAGTCCCGTGCCACCCCCAATCGGCTTGATTCCGGAGCACCCTGTGACGCAGTCGAGTGGGCAGTTCAAGGGGAGATCCGAGACACCGGCAGTGCCGGATGCGGAGCACGACCTGCCGCGGGTCCGCCCGGCCACGCTCGTCGACCTGGATGCGCTGCTCGCACTGGAACAGGCGTCCTTTCACGGGGACCGGATCTCCCGCAGGCAGTTTCGCTACCTGCTGACCCGTGGTCACGCGCAGACGCTGGTGGCCCTGGACCCCTCGGGGTCCGGGTTGCTCGGTTACGTGATGTTGCTCTTCAGCCGGGGTACCTCGCTCGCGCGGCTGTATTCGATTGCGGTCAGCGGGGCGGCGCGCGGTCGGGGGATTGGCCGACTGCTCGTCCAGGCGGCCGAGGCTGAGGCCGCCCGGAACGGCTGCGCCGATCTGCGCCTGGAGGTGCGCCGGGACAATGCCGCGAGCCTGGCGCTGTTTCGCGTCATGGGCTATCGCGAATTCGGCATGATTGAGGACTATTACGAGGATCACATGGGTGCGCTGCGGCTGCAGAAGTCGCTGGCCCCCGGGCCCGATCCGGACCTGGTGCGCGCGCCGTTCTACGCGCAGACGCTGGACTTCACCTGTGGCCCGGCTGCGCTGATGATGGCGATGCGGGCGGTGGACCCCGATCTCAGGCTCGACCGGCGTCTGGAACTCCGGGTCTGGCGCGAGGCGACCACGATCTTCATGACGTCGGGACACGGAGGCTGTGGCCCCTACGGTCTTGCGCTCGCGGCCGCGCGCCGGGGGTATGAAGTGGAGCTGCTGGTGCGCGACAAGGGGGTCGCATTTTTCGATTCGGTTCGCAGCGAGGACAAGAAGAGGGTGATGCAACTGGTGCAGGAAGACATGGTCGAGGAACTGGAACAGCTGCGGGTGCCGATCGTCCACGGTCCCGTCAACGTCGCCGCGCTCGAGGCCCGGTTCAACGCCGGCCGGATGCCCGTGGTGTTGATCAGCAGCGTGCGCATCTACGCCGAGCGTTTCCCGCACTGGGTCACGGTCACTGGCTTCGACGAGCGCTTCATCTATGTGCATGACCCGCTGGTCGACGTCGAGGAGGGCGAACGGGCCGTGGATTCGGTGAACATGCCGATCCTGCGCCGGGATTTCGAGCGCATGGCGCGCTATGGACGTGCCGGCCTGCAGGCGGCGGTGATCGTGGGTTCGTGCGAGACGCGGGAGTCGGGCGGCCATGTCTGAGCATCTGCTGCTGGTCGAGCGCCAGGCCGACTGGAAGGCGCATTTCCCGGCACTGCCGGTGGCGGCCATCGACGACTACCTCAAGGGTCCCTCCGAGGCCTATCCCTCGAATCTGCGCGTGATCAACCTCTGCCGGAGCCAGCGCTATCTCTCCGAGGGCTATTACGGATCGCTGCTGGCCGAGGCCCGAGGACACCGGGTGATCCCGAGCGTGCGCACGCTTCAGGATCTTT
>SKQM01000218.1 GCA_007119005.1 Thioalkalivibrio sp. | reverse complement strand
TTGCCGCAGCACCGGCAATTGGTCCGTCCCTCTGGAGTACCGGATGAATCTGTTCTGGACCCTCGCCGCTGCCCTGATTGCGCTGTCGCTGCTGTTCGTGTTCGTGCCGCTCTGGCGGGCGCGTGCCGACGCGACGAGGCCACGCGTGAAAACCGACAGGGGCATGGGCCTGAGCATCTACCGCAGCCAGCTTGCCGAGCTGGAGGCCGACCGCCGGGCCGGCGCGGTTTCCGAGGCCCAGTTCCGCGAGGCCCGCATCGACCTGCAGCGCAGCCTGCTGGAGATGACAGGAGGCGACACGGGCCCGATCGGTGCGCCGCGACGTTCCTGGCGCTGGCCGGTGGCCGCGAGCGTGACGGCACTGCTGCCGCTTTTCGCGGTCGTGATCTATACCGAGCAGGGAGGCGGGCCGCTGGCGCTCGACCCGCCACGCCAGGAGGCACCGGCGGCGGTTGATTCCGGGGCCGTCGACCGTGTCGCCGAGGCCGAGATGGTTGTCGCCGCCCTGCAGGAGCGGCTGGAGACCTCACCGGACGACCCGGTGGGCTGGGCGCTGCTCGGGCGCGTCTATCATGCGATGGGTCGGACGCGCGCTGCCATCGATGCCTATGCGCAGTCGCTGGAACACGGCGGGAATCATGATCCGGACATTCTGGTGGACTACGCGGACGTTCTGGCGACTTCGCGCAATGGTAACCTTGAGGGGAGGCCGAGCGATCTCCTGCGCCGGGCGCTGGAAATCGATCCCGATCACGTCACCGGTCTCTGGCTTGCCGGAACCGCCGCGTTTCGCGCCGGGGACTACCCGGGGGCGCGCGAACACTGGCAGCGCATCGCCCGACAGACGTCGCCGCAATCGGAGACCGGTGCGATCATCAGGGCCAACCTGGCAGAGGTCGAGGCCCGCATCGCGGGCGGACGCTGAGGTCGGAAGTGCCGTGACCGGGCCGTGAGAGGGCCGAAGTGGTCGTCGGGCCTCGGGGTCTGGTCCCGGTCGGGTGGGATGCATTCTGCGCATCCGCAAGTCACAGTCGGCACCGCCGTTTCAAACCGGCGTGCCTTGGAGTAGGGCCATGGTCGGCGGCATCCGTCACTCGCTCGTCTGGCGCCTGGGGTTCGCGCTGTCCCTGGTGGCGTTCATGGCGCTGTTCGGGATCATCGCCTCGGTCGTGATCGCGGAAAAGCTTCGCGGGGCGGCGACCGCGATCAACGATGCGGGCAAGCTGAGGTATTCCACCTACCAGGCGAGCCTGTCGGTGATGGAGCCCGAGGTTGAAGACACGCTGGAGCAGCAGCGGATGCTGATGACCGCAGTGGATCGCTTCGACCGTTACTTCCACGGTGATTCCATTTCCCGCATGGTGCCTGACGACCCGGTGCACCCCCTGCGCGAAACCTATGCCGGTGTCGGGATGCTCTGGGATCGTGAAGTCAGGCCGCTGCTGCTGGATGCGCTCGGCGCGACGCCCGATGCTGCCTTCTACTGGCGATTGCGCGGGCTGGTGGACGACTTCGTGCTGCAGGTGGACAGCCTGGTCCACCTGCTCGAGGAGCGGGCTGAGTCCCAGGTGCGTCGGCTGAGCCTGATGCAGGGTGTCTGCCTGATCACGGCGATCGCGGTCATCGCGTGGACTGTGCTCTTCCTGCAGCAGAATCTGGCCGCGCCGCTGCGCGAACTGGTGGCGGGGGCCAGCGCGATGCGTCGCAACGAGTTCGGTCGCCGCATCAGCCACACGGGCAACGATGAGCTCGGTCAGCTGGGGAGCGCGTTCAACCTGATGGCGCGGGATCTCGCGCAATCCTACGAGCAGCTCGAGCACCGGGTGCGGGAAAAGACCCGTGCACTCGAACACAGCAACCGCTCGCTGGAGCTGATTTACCGCTCGTTGGGTCAGATGCGCGAGGGAGCCGTCGTCCGTGCCGACTATGCGGGCACGCTGCGGGAGCTGGAGGCCCTGCTGGGCCTCGGCCGGATCTGTCTCTGCCTGCTGGATCGGGACGGCCGTCGCAGTGTCCAGCTTGCGGATTCACGCTGCGACGACACGTCCGAGGGGCCGCTCTGTGCGTCCACCCTCGGTGCGGAGGCGCTGGGGGAGCGGCGCGGGGGGCTCTACTTTTCCGCAAGCAGCGCCAGTGGTGGCATCCTCTCGGCCGTGTTGCAGGATGAAGGGCATTCTCTTGGGCTGATGCGGGTGGAGGTTCCGCCGTCGGCGCCGCCTGAGGCCTGGCAGATCCAGTTGGTCGAGGCGATTGCCGGCTATCTGACGATGGCGATTTCCAGCCAGAAACGTGCGATCCAGGGTCGCCGCCTGGCCCTTCTGGAGGAACGTGCGGCGATCGCGCGCGAATTGCACGACTCGCTCGCCCAGTCGCTCACCTACCTGAAGATCCAGCTGGTACGGGTCCGCGCCGCGAGGCGGAAGTCGGGCGACGAGAAGGAAGTGGAGGCTGCGCTGACGGAACTGCACGAAGGTTTAAACGAATGCAACCGGCAACTGCGGCAGCTGCTGACCAACTTCCGGATGGGGATCGAGGCGGAGAGCCTCGAGGTGGCACTGGAGGAAGTGGTTGCCGATATCAACCAGTCACGAGAGCGACCGTTCGTCGTGCTGGAAAACCGTTTGGCTGAAGCGGAACTCGGGGTCAGCGAGGAGGTGCACGTATTGCACATCGTGCGCGAGGCTTTGTGCAACGTGCTGCATCACGCGCAGGCCGAATCCGCTTCGGTGCGCCTCGAGCGTTCGGGGGACGATGAGGTGCGCGTCGTCATCGATGATGACGGTATCGGCATTTCCCACACGGCCAACAAGCCCCAGCACTTCGGCCTGGCGATCATGCGTGAACGTGCGAAAAAGTTGGGGGGCTGGCTGGAGGTCGTGCAGCGCAGTGAGGGCGGCACGCGCGTCGAACTGCGTTTCCAGCCCGAGGGGCTCGCTGCTTCGTCCGTGCAGACGCGGCCTCACACGCACCCCGAGGAGGTGGCTTGAGATGCAGGCAACGGTGAAGGTCCTGGTGATCGATGACCACCCGCTGTTCCGCCGCGGTGTGCGCCAGTTGATGGCGATCGAGGGCGGGTTCGAGGTGGTGGGCGAGGCCAGTTCCGGCCACGATGGCGTTGCGCAGGCGATGCAACTGCAGCCGGACCTGGTGCTTCTGGATCTCAACATGGAAGGCATGGACGGCGTGGAGACCCTGCGGAACCTGCGCAGCGCGGGCTGCATGGCGCGTATCGCAATGCTCACCGTGTCAGACCAGGATCAGGACCTGATCGCCGCGCTGCGTGCGGGAGCGGATGGCTATCTGCTGAAGGACACCGAGCCCGAGGAGCTGTTGCGCCAGTTGCAACAGATCATCAGCGGGCGCCTGGTGATGACCGACCGCCTGGGCGAGCACCTGGCACGCGCGATGCGCTCGCCGGAATCGTCCGTGCCCAGGGGGCAACCGGCATTCACTTCGCGCGAACAGGAAGTTCTCGGATTGCTGGCCGATGGTCTCAGCAACAAGCTGATCGCGCGTCAACTGGACCTCAGCGAAGGCACGGTGAAGGTGCACGTGAAGCACATCCTGAAGAAGCTCGGCCTGCACTCGCGCCTGGAGGCGGCGCTGTGGGCGGTGGAGCAGCGCAACTAGCCCTTGCGGCCGGATCGCGGGCCATGCGCTCAGTCACTGGCCCACGGAATGCGGGTGGGGATCTCGTCGGCCCAGCAGTGCGGTTCCAGGCCGAAATACAGGCTGAGCAGCCGGTAGATCTCGGGCCATTCCGCCTGCAGGTAAGCGGGCGAGAAGAAGAAGTACTCGGCGACCACAGCGAGGAACTCGGCTGGATCGGTGGCAGCGTAGGGGTCGATCGCCGGCTCGTCGCCCCGATCGATCTCGTCCTGGAGTTGCGCGTAGGCGGCGCTGAAGGTGTCGGTCCACTCGTCCGCCGACAGGCTTCGGGGCAGCGGCGGAAATCCGTTCACGTCGCCGTTGCCGGCGTCCAGCGTGTGCGTGACCTCGTGCACGATCACCGCACCATCCTCGGCGATGTCGTTCCAGGACAGGACCACCGGGCCGCGCTCCCAGGCCTCTCCTGCCTGCGGCACCACCGCCTGGTGATGCACGCCGGCGTCATCCACCCATTCCTGCTCCGGTGCGAAAGTGTCCGGGTACACGATCACCGTCTGCCAGTCGCGGTAGGCATCAATCCCGATGCGGAGGATCGGCAGGCAGGCATAGGCCGCGACCAGGTGACGCTGCCAGGGATCGAGCCGCATGCGGATGCCCTTGAAGGTCTTGCGGCCCAGGAATTCGCCGATCCGCTCGCGCAGCAGCATGGCCTCCCCGGGCGGCAGCCGATCGACGAAGGGTGCATTCGCACGCGTCGCCGCCCACTCGCGGTCGTCGAGCGGAATGGTGGCGGGTGCGGGCAGGAGGCGCTGTCCGAGCCCCCGAACCAGGTTGTGCAGATCGCGAAACATCACCATAGCCTAAGCCAAGTGACCGGGACCGGTCGTTGCGGTATGTTCCGCAGCTTTCCCGCCGGCGTAAAGGATGAAGTGTGATTGATCCGGAAAGCGACCTGCAGCATCTCGTGCACGATCTCGGCGAACGTCTGCCTCCGCAGATGCTGCGTGGGCGTATCGGTCTGGAGAAGGAGACCCTGCGCGTGCAGGCCGCCGGCTCCATTGCCCAGACGCCGCACCCATCTGCACTGGGCTCCGCGCTGACGCATCCCTACATCACCACCGACTACTCGGAGGCGCTGCTCGAGCTGGTGACGCCGCCCTTCGACGACGTGCGCGAGACGCTGGGGTTCCTGCAGGATCTGCAGGCCTTTGCCGCGGCGCGGGTCGGCGACGAGCTGCTCTGGGCGACCAGCATGCCCTGCGTGATCAACGGCGAGGAGTCGATTCCGGTCGCGCAGTACGGGCGTTCCA
>SKQM01000158.1 GCA_007119005.1 Thioalkalivibrio sp. | reverse complement strand
TCGGCATCCTCACCCTGGGCGCGGTGCTCGGCACCCTGGAAGACGCGATGGACGCGGACCCCGAACTGCCGCGCGCCCGCTTCATCAAGCTCAGGAGCTACCGCCCGTTCCCTGCCGAGGCCCTGCGCAGGGCCAGCGAGGGACTGGACCACCTGATCGTGCTGGAGCGCGCGCTGTCCCCGGGATCCGGGGGCATCGTCGGTCCCGAGGTGCAGACGGCACTGGTCGAAATGGCGGAGCCACCGCGCGTGCACAACTACGCGGCAGGCCTGGGCGGGCGCGATCTTGCACTGGACCTGTACGGACGCCTCGTGCAGGCGGTCTTCGGCGCGGAACGGCCGCGGGAATTCGCGATCATCGACGCCGACCCGAACCTGCTGCCCGAGTCGGACCGCTAGTGAACCGCCGAGCAATGTCCTTCGACAGGCTCAGGACGAACGGCTTAAGGGAGATTCCGTTCATGGTGAGCTTGTCGAACCACGAACGGAATCGACGGGTTCTGCGTGTCCCAAGTCCGCCACATCTTTTCGAGGAATGGTCATGAACGAACAGCCCCTTTACCACCTCGACGCCCTCCGCGCCCGCCAGCCGCGCTTCCGCGGACTCGAGTCCGGGCATCGCGCCTGCCAGGGCTGCGGCGAGGCCCTGGCCGCCCGGCTGACGACCGAGGCGGCAGGCCCGGACGTGATCATTGCCAATGCCACCGGCTGCCTCGAGGTCTTCACCACGCCCTGGCCCCAGTCCGCCTGGCGCCTGCCATGGATCCACTCCGTATTCGGCAACGTGGCGGCGGTCGCGGCAGGCATGGAGGCCGCACTGAAACAGCAGGGCCGCGCGACCCAGGTTCTGGCGTTCGCGGGCGACGGCGGCACCTTCGACATCGGCTTCCAGGCCCTTTCCGGCATGATGGAGCGCGGGCACGACGTGTTGTTCGTGTGCTTCGACAACGAGGCCTACATGAACACCGGGGTACAGCGCTCCGGGTCGACGCCGCACGCCGCGATGACGACCACCTCGCCGCCCGGCGAGCTGCGCATGGGCAAGCGGCACATGAAGAAGGACATCCTCTCGATCATCGCCGCGCACCACATCCCCTATGCCGCCACCGCCTCCGTGGCCTACCCGTCCGATTTGCGCAAGAAGGTGCGGCGGGCCATGGATACCGAGGGCGCCAGTTTCCTGCAGATCCACTCGCCTTGCCCGCTGGGCTGGGGCCACGACGGCGCAAAAACCATCGAGGTCGCCCGCCTGGCGGTGCAGACCGGGCTGTTCCCGATCATCGAAATGGAACGCGGCGAACTGATCGGCACACTGCCGATCCGCGAGCCGAGACCGGTGTCCGATTACCTGAAGCTGCAGAACCGCTTCCGGCACCTGTTCGCCGCGGACTACCGCGCACGCAAGGAGCTCGAGCACCTGCAGGCCATCGCGAACCGCAACATCGAGCGCTTCGAGCTGCGCGGCGTGGGCCCGGAGAGCTATGACACCGAGGGCGCCGATACCGTGCACCGCGGCGGCGACCGCTGGGCGTGAACCCCATCCATCGCAAGCCGAGCGCAATCCCTGTGATCCGCCAACCGATTCAAGCGAGCCAGACATGATCCAGATCCCACCCGGCGCATTCGCGCGACCCGGAACCTCCCTGGAATTCAAGACCGGCACCTGGCGCGTCGAGCGGCCGGTACACCAGCGCCGTGCGGCACCGTGCCACTCCGCCTGCCCTGCGGGTGAGGACGCCCAGGCCTACCTCGCGAAGGTCGAGCTCGGCGACCTGCGCGGCGCCTGGGAGACGCTGGTGGCCGCCAATCCGCTGCCGGCGATCACAGGCCGGGTCTGTCATCACCCCTGCGAGTCCGCCTGCAACCGGGCCCATTACGACGAGGCGATCACCATCCACGGGGTCGAACGCTTTCTCGGCGACGAGGCCCTGCGCCAGGGCTGGAGCTACCCGGTGCCGATCCCGAGCGCCGAGGCACCACGCATGGCCGTGGTCGGCTCCGGACCGGCGGGACTCGCCGCGGCCTATCACCTGCTGCGCGGCGGCTGCCGCGTAACCCTGATCGAGGCCATGCCTGCGGCCGGCGGAACAGTGCGCACCGCGATCCCCCACTACCGGCTGCCGCCGGACATCCTCGAACAGGAACTGGAACACCTTCTGGCCCTGCCCGGCCTCGACTTCCGCCCACGCACCCGGCTCGGACGTGACGTGTCGCTGGAGGAGCTGCGTGCCGATCACGAGGCGCTGTTCCTCGGGCCGGGCCGCCGCAAGGGCCGCGAGTGGAGCGCTGACTTCGCGGTACCGGGTAACCTGCGCACCGGGCTGCAGCTGCTCGAGGCCTGGGTCGCCGGCGGCGCGCTCCCCGAGCAGCCACGTTCCGTCGCGATTGTCGGCGGCGGCAACACCGCGGTGGACCTCGCACGCGTGCTGCGCCGAGAGGGCGTCGAGCACGTGCATCTGATCAGTCACCAGCGCATTCCCGCGCCGGACGTCCCCGCCGACGATGCCATGCGCGCCACCTACCGCGAGGTCTCCCAGGCACTGGAAGAAGGCGTGACCATCCACGAACACCGCGGTGTGCGCAGGCTGATTCTGCGCGGCGAGCGGGTGGTGGGCATGGAACTCGTGCACATGAAGAAGCTGGTCGATGCCAATGGGCGCCTACGCCGCGTGGCCTTCGAGGGTACCGAGACCGTGCTGCACGTCGATCAGGTGATCCCGGCCATCGGCCAGGATGTCGATGGTCTGGGGTTCGAGTCATTGGTCCGGCGCGGCTATATGGAAGTCGAGCCATGGTGGGGCTCCGTCAAGGGCGAGTCGGGGATCTTCAGCGGCGGGGACGCGCGCAGTGACCACGGCACCGTGAGCGAAGCGGTCGGCGACGGCCGGCGCGCAGCGATCGCGATGCTGCGCCAACGCGCGGGGAAGCAACTCCCACCCGGCGTCACACCGGAACCGATCCCCTACTCCGACCTGAACCTGAGCTATTTCGAGCCCGCGCCCGCGTCGAAGGAGCCGGTGCTGCCGCCCGAGCAGCGCCTCGGTCTGGAGGAGATCGAGGGTGGGCTGCAGGCCAACGCTGTCCGCCACGAGGCGCATCGCTGCCTCTCCTGCGGCGACTGCCTCGCCTGCGACAACTGCTGGACCCTCTGCCCCGACCAGTCGGTGCTGAAGACGCGTGAGGTCGCCGCCGACGGCAGCCACTACGTGTTCGACTACGACTACTGCAAGGGCTGCGGCATCTGCGCCCACGAGTGTCCCACCGGATACATCCGCATGATCCCGGAGTGACGATCCGTCCGCGTTACATCGCGGACTCGGATTCGACGGACTGACAGAAGAATCCTCTTTTCGAGTCTCCGTCACGCTGTTCTTCCCGGCTGCTGCCAACACCGGCGTTCGGCTGGCCGACCCCGTTCGACCACTCCCAAAATGTGACAAAATCATTTCAAAAAGATCACAATCACGTTACAGCGACGCCGGTTGGTGCACGGACGCAGCGGGCCCGCGTCAACAGCAAAAGGGGGAGAGCCAGGCATGGCGAACAGTTCATCGCCGAACAACGCCGGGGGCGGCGGCTTGCAGGCCGTCCTCGCTGGTGGGCAGGACGGGAAAAAGCATGCTGGAGAATCCGGGTTGGGCCGGACGATCAGCTTCGGTATCGCCATCCTCTTCCTGATTGGGGTCGCAGCCTACGCCAAGATTACCCTGGGCGATGTCGCTGGCGTGGGTTTCGTCGTGTTCGCTGCGATCGTCGGGGCGTACATGGCGATGAACATTGGCGCCAACGATGTCGCCAACAATGTGGGTCCAGCGGTGGGGTCCGGCGCGATCACCCTGCTCGGGGCGCTCGCCATCGCCGGGGTCTTCGAGGCGATGGGGGCCATTATCGCGGGCGGCGAGGTGGTGAGCACCATCCGCAGCGGGATCATCGACCCGGAAATGATCGCCAATCCGGAGACGTTTCTCTGGATAATGCTGGCCGCGCTGCTCGCGGCCGCCATCTGGATCAACCTGGCCACCTCGATGGGGGCCCCGGTATCGACCACACACTCTATCGTGGGCGCCGTTGCCGGTGCCGGCATCGCTGCAGCGGGTTTCACCATCGCGAACTGGGACGTGATCGGCCGTATCGTGATGAGCTGGGTCATCTCGCCCGCGATGGGCGCGGGGATTGCCGCGCTGCTCCTGTACGTGATCAAGCGGACCATTACGTACCAGTCCGATCTGCAGGGGGCCGCACGGCGCTGGGTACCGGTGTTGGTGGCGTTCATGGGTGGAGTTTTTGGCGTCTACATGATGCTGAAAGGCTTTAGCCGAATCATGAAGGTGGATCTGCACACGGCACTGATCGTCGGGGTGGTTGTCGCACTGCTGACCTATGCGGGGGTCCGAGCGCTGCTGGCTCGCGTTGGGGAGGTGGAAAACAGCAAGGCGGGGGTGAACCGGCTATTCAACATCCCGCTGATTTTCGCCGCCGCCCTGTTGAGTTTTGCGCACGGATCCAACGACGTGGCGAACGCGATCGGTCCGTTGGCCGCGATTGTCGAAGTCACCCGTACCGGCGGCGCGGAGATCGCCCAGGCGGCTCCAATCCCGCTCTGGGTTCTGGTGATCGGAGCGCTGGGTCTGGCGGTGGGCCTGTGGCTGTTCGGTGCCCGCGTGATCCGCACGATCGGCAGCGAGATCACCGAGATGGACCAGATCCGGGCCTACTGCATCGCGATGTCCGCAACGATCACGGTCTTGATTGCCAGCGAACTCGGTCTCCCGGTGAGCACGACGCACGTGGCCGTCGGAGCGGTGATGGGTGTCGGTTTCCTGCGCGAGTACCTGAAGACGAACTACGACAAGATCGTTGCGGAGATCCTGGAACACCATGAGGAGGCGGACTACGAATCACTGAATCGTTTCATGGATGCATTCAAGGCGG
>SKQM01000035.1 GCA_007119005.1 Thioalkalivibrio sp. | reverse complement strand
TGGGGCACCAAGCCGGCCAACCACTACCTGCCGCGGCACAAGAACCGGATCACCGTGCGCGAGGATGAACTCGAGCGCGCGGACAACCCGCTCAAGATCGATAGCAAGCTGCCCAAGCCGGCCCGCGACGAGCCGTCGCTCGACGACGTCACCAGCTGGTAACCAAGGAAGAATTCATCATGCATCCTGCCTTTTCCGTCATCTTCCTCACCACCCTGATCGGCGCCGGACAGGGTCTGTTCATCGCGCTGTTCTCGATCGAGTCCCTCGGGCTGCTCGGCATGGCCCCGCTGCAGAACGGCGACTTCTTTGCGCTGGGGAGCCTGGTGTCGCTGGTCCTGCTCGGCCTGGGACTGTTTTCGTCATTCTTCCATCTCGGCCGACCGGAGCGGGCCTGGCGCAGCGCGACCAAGTGGCGCACCTCCTGGCTGTCGCGCGAGGTGATCGTGCTGCCGGCGTTCATGGGCGTCGTCTGCCTGTACGGCATCGCCCACTGGACCGGCTTCAACCCGACACTGGGCACGCTCGCCGGCGGACACGGAGTGCTGACGACCGTGGTCCTCGGCGTACTCGGCACCGTGCTGGCCCTGGCCCTGTACGTGAGCACCGCGATGATCTATGCGGCAGTGAAGTTCCTGCAGGAGTGGCACTCGCCGCTGACCGTGGTGAACTACACGGTGCTCGGCGCCGCGTCCGGGTTCACTCTGGCGACGGCCTACGCCGCCTGGGCGGGAGCGCCGCTGGTCCAGGTGCTGGCCTCCACCGCGATCGTGCTGACGCTGCTCGGGCTGCTCACCCGGGTCGCTTCGCTGATCCGCAACGCGCGCATCAAGCCGAAGTCGACCCTGCAGACGGCGATCGGAATCAAGCACCCGCGCATCCAGCAGAAGTCGCAGGGCTTCATGGGCGGCTCCTTCAACACCCGCGAGTTCTTCCACCACCGGTCCGAGGGCTTCGTCCGCACGATGAAGTGGCTGTTCCTGATCGCGGCCTTCGCGATCCCGACCCTGCTGCTGGCCGTGAGCCTGCTGATGACCGTGGACGCGACCAACCTGCTGCTGGCGGCTTTCCTGATCCAGTATCTCGGCCTGCTGGCCGAGCGCTGGTTCTTCTTCGCCCAGGCCAACCACCCGCAGAACCTGTACTACCAGTCCGTGGCCTGACCCCGGCTAGAGTGCTCAAGGGGACAGATTTGCAAATCTGTCCCCTGCCTACTCCGCCGGCCAGTATTCCGTCGCGATCCCATCCCCGAGGTCGGCTTCGATCAGCCGCCGGCGCACCTCCAGCAGCCTCTCCACCAGTGCCGGTTCGCGCTCCGCGTAGGCTTCCGCGTCCGGGCGCCGGTTCACCACCACCCCCAGCAGTTCGGTGATCGCGTTGCCGATGGAGTTCTGGCTGATGGTCACGATCAGCCGGCCGTCGTCGTTCCGGTAGATCAGCTGCTTGAACGCCGGTTGCCAGCGGATCGCGTTCGCGTACTTCGCGTCGTGGATGCAGCGGTCGCGAACCTTTTTCGCGGTGGCCAGGAAATCGTTGTTGAACAGCAGCACCTCCTCGACATGGCGCGGGAAATGCACCCCTTCCGGCATCGGGGCGTTGCGCGTGGAAACCTGCGAGAAAAAGGTTCGGTAGAAATCGAGAAAGCCCTTCAGGATCGCGTCGTACTCCCGCCAGAAGCGCACGTCGCGCAGCGACGCCACGCCGCCCGAGATCTCCCAGCTGGGCAGACCCTGCGGGTAACCCGTCAGATCCAGGCGGGCGTCCTCGTCGGCCGCGGGCTTCAGGATCTTCAGCTCCAGCGCCTGCGTGAAGAACTCCCGGTAGACGTCCCGCATGTAGGCCTGGAACAGGCTGTGCTGGCCGCCATCGGTCAGGTTGGGGTTCCGGGGGTCGGCATGCGGCGCCTGGCGCAGATCCGCCATCGGGAAGACCATGAAGTGGTTGTGCAGCATCCGGATACTGGGCACACCCGGGGCGGTCAGCGGCCAGGTCGCGTCCAGGCTGGCCTCTCCGGCGAGCACCAGCGCGTCGGCCGGATCCGGGTACCGCTCCAGCATGTACTCGATGATCAAGCCGTTCATCCGGTTCCACACGTGCCGGACGTGATCGGGCACCTGCGTGCGGCGCACCGGACGCCCGAGCGGATCGAGGATCACCTTGGAGGTGTTGTAGATGATCGAGGTGTCGAACTCGTTGCTGTGCCCCAGCGCCTTGCGGTAGAGCAGCAGGTTCTCCGGGTTCACCAGCAGCCCGTTGTTGTGCACCAGGTCCGCGAGGTTCTCGGTGCTGTTGAAGAACTCGTTCGGCTTCATCCCCTCCGGAATCTCCAGCGGGATCGGGCGGAAAGGCGTGGTGATTTCGCGTGGGCCTGCTTCCATGGTCGTTCTCGTCTCCTCCGTCTCTGGGTGGGGTTGCACCGCGTGCGCGTCGGCCTTTCCACCCGCGGTCGGAAAGGCGCGCAAGCCTTGTGCGAGGCTCGGCAGAACCTGTACTGTAGCGCCCCGCAGACCGCGGCCGATCGGCCCCGGGACCATAACATACCCACGAGACCCTGAAGGAGCGAAGTCATGCGATTGATTCTGTTGGGCGCACCGGGTGCCGGAAAGGGCACGCAGGCACAGTACATCTGCGAACGCTACGGCATCCCGCAGATCTCGACCGGCGACATGCTGCGTGCCGCGGTGAAGGCGGGAACTCCGCTCGGCGTCGAGGCGAAGAAGGTAATGGATGCCGGCGGCCTGGTATCGGACGACATCATCCTCGGCCTGATCAAGGAGCGCCTGCAGCAGCCCGACTGCGCGAAGGGCTTCCTGTTTGACGGCTTCCCGCGCACGATCCCCCAGGCCCAGGCGCTGAAGGACCAGGGCGTGAAGCTCGACTTCGTGGTCGAGGTCGACGTGCCGGACGAGGAAATCATCAAGCGCATGAGCGGGCGCCGGGTGCATCCGGGTTCGGGCCGGACGTATCACGTGGTCTTCAACCCGCCCCGGATCGAGGGCAAGGACGACCTCACGGACGAGCCGCTGATCCAGCGTGACGACGACAAGGAAGAGACCGTGCGCAAGCGCCTGGACATCTACCACAGCCAGACCAAGCCGCTGGTCGAGTTCTACTCGAAGTGGGCGCAGAGCGGCGATGCCGACGCACCCCAGTACGTGAAGGTCGAAGGCGTGGGTTCGGTGACGGAAATCCGCGACGAGATCTTCAAGGCGCTGGGCTAGCCACTGTGGCCTTGCGCCACCCCAGACGATGAAAATCACCCTCCCCCGCATGCGGGGGAGGGTTTGGCGTGGGAGCGCTGCTCAGGGGTTGAGCACCTTCGGTACCAGGTTCTGGCGCAGCCGGTAGGCGTCGGGCATGCCCGAGCCGAGCAGCGGCCGCAGGTACAGACGGAAGGCGTCGGTCACGTCGGTGCCGGAAGCGGAGATGAACTCGTCCGGCATCACCTTGGTCTTGCCGGCGACGACCTCCAGCGGAACCAGGCGGTAGTCCGAGGAGTAGAAACCGGTCCGGTCGATGACCACCGATCCGTCGCTGTCGCCCCACATCGCGTACTGCACCGCCTTCTCGCCCACTTCCCGCGCCTCGCGCTGGTCCACGTCGGACACGCAGCCGATGAACGAGCGCTGCACGTAGCCGAAGGTGTCGCCGCGCACCCGCTTCACGCCCAGCTTCGTGCGGATCTCGTCACAGAGCATGTCGGCCAGCGCACCGGTGCCGGACAGCTGCACGTTGCCGTGCGCGTCCTTCTCGACGTCCTTCGCCAGCTTCAGCGCGATCGGCACACCCTGCTCGTCGTGGATCCCCTCGCTGACCGCGATCACGCAGCGCCCGTAGCGGTCCATCGTCGCCTTCACGTCGGCGAGGAACTTGTCCACGTTGAACACGCGCTCAGGCAGGTAGATCAGGTGCGGGCCATCGTCCGGGAACTTCTTGCCCAGTGCCGAGGCGGCGGTCAGGAAGCCGGCGTGGCGCCCCATGACCACGGCGATGTAGATGCCCGGCAGGGCCGCGTTGTCCAGGTTCGCGCCGATGAAGGCCTGGGCGACGAAACGCGCGGCCGACGGAAAGCCTGGCGTGTGATCATTCACGACCAGGTCGTTGTCGATCGTCTTCGGGATGTGGATGCAGCGCATCGGGTAGTTGGCCTTGTGCGCCTCCTCGCTGACGATGCGTACCGTGTCCGACGAGTCGTTGCCGCCGATGTAGAAAAAGTAGCTGATCTCGTGCGCCTGCAGGACCTTGAAGATCTCCTGGCAGTATTTCAGGTCCGGCTTGTCGCGGGTCGAACCCAGCGCCGAAGACGGCGTACTCGCCACCATCTCCAGGTTGTGCGTGGTTTCCTGGGTCAGGTCGAGCAACTCTTCGTCGACGATGCCGCGCACCCCGTGGAATGCGCCGTAGACCAGATCCACGTTGTTGAACTTGCGCGACTCCAGCACCGCACCAACCATCGACTGATTGATGACCGCCGTGGGCCCCCCACCCTGTGCAATCAGAACTTTTGCCATCCTTTTCTCCAGTATTTTATATGATGAGAATATGTTAAAATTTGGACGCGCCAGACGGTTGGGTCCAGCACGGTTCGCGACTATACGCGATGCGTATCCGACCGGGTAGGGGTTATTCGGCCTACCTCCTCGGGGAAATGGCATAAACGGTTTTTTCGACTACGATCTAAGGTCATGAGCGAGACAACCCTCGTTGACCCCTTTGGCCGCCGCATCGAATACGTGCGGGTATCCGTCACGGACCGTTGCGACCTGCGCTGCTTCTACTGCATGCCCCGCGGTTTCAAGGGCTTCGAAGAGCCGGAAGACTGGCTCACCTTCGACGAACTCGAACGCGTGATGGCGGCCTTCGCCCGGCTCGGCACCCGCCGCATCCGCCTCACCGGTGGCGAGCCACTGGTGCGCAAGGACCTGCCGGCCCTTGCCGCCCGCCTCTCCGCGCTGCCCGGCGTGGAGGACATCTCGCTGTCCACCAATGCCACG
>SKQM01000129.1 GCA_007119005.1 Thioalkalivibrio sp. | reverse complement strand
GTGGACTTCCGCAACACCGTGATCGTGATGACGTCGAACCTCGGTTCGCAGCTGATCCAGGAGATGGCCGGCGAGGAGCACTACCAGCAGATGAAGGCCGCGGTGATGGAGGTGGTCGGGCAGCACTTCCGGCCGGAGTTCATCAACCGGGTCGACGACGTGGTCGTCTTCCACCCGCTGGGCCGCGAGCAGATCCGTGCGATCACCGACATCCAGCTTGGTCTGCTGCGCAAGCGTCTGGCCGAGCGCGACATCGGGCTGGAAGTCAGCGCGACCGCGCTCGACCGGCTCGGCGAGGCGGGCTTCGACCCGGTTTACGGTGCCCGGCCGCTCAAGCGCGCGATCCAGACTCAGGTCGAGAATCCGCTGGCGCAGGCGCTGCTGTCCGGGAAGTTCTCACCCGGGGATACCGTGCGCGTCGACGTCGATGCCGGCGGGCTGGTGTTCCGGAGCTGACCGCGATGTCCCCTTTCGGCGCCCCGGTTTTTGCCTGGGGCGCCGATCCCGTAGTCTTATGGGTTCCCCATAGACCAACGAAGGGACTCCCATGAGCGACGACAGCCTGCAATTGTCCGGAGACCTGATCGAGAAGCTCCAGGCCGCACTGATGGAGGCCGACCCCCGTGCCCGCGAGCCGATCGTGGGTGTGCAGTATCTCGCGGCGGTGATCGGCTACCTGGTCGCGCAGATGCCCGAGCCGGTGGACCAGCGCAAGGACTATCTCTCGCAGCTCGCCCAGTTCATGGACTCGGTGTTCGTGGACGTCGAGAGCCGCAAGCAGGCGGCCCCGCCGTCGCATCCGCCACAGGCGGCATCCGGGGTGTGGCGTCCGGGCGATCCCTGAACCCGTCGGCCTCGCCCGGGCCATCGCTTCGAGTGAGCGAGAAATGCGCGGCGAGCATGCGCCATCCATCGTCGGCCATGCAGTCACCCAAGCTCGACCGTTGATACTGGCGCTTTCCATCGGCGCTGTGGAGTGCGGCGGCTTTTCGCCGCTGTGCCCTGCAGGAGGCTCGCGTCCTGCCGCGGAAGCAAGCTCCTGCACTCCACGGGGCGCTTGTGCTCATGCTTCCGGGTGGCATGCCGCGCTGGGATCTTCAGCGGATCCCGAGTCGCGGCCAGTCTTCCGGCATTCGTTCGGGCATATGGGTGACGAGAACCACGCGTCGCTGCTCCAGCCACGGACGAATGCGCTCGAGGATGCGGCGCTCCATTGCGGTATCCAGCCCGGCGAAGGGCTCGTCCAGCAACACGACGGGCGCATCGCGCAATAACAGCCACGCGAGGGACAGCCTGCGCGCCTGGCCGCCCGAAAGCCGCTGGCCCCGTTCGCCAGTACGGTAGCCCAGCCCGGAGCCCTCTTGTCGCAACGGGTCCGCCAGTTCCACCGTGGCCAGTGCCGTCCAAAGCGCCTCATCCGTCAGTTCGGGCAGCCCCAGCCGAAGATTGGCCGCGACGGTGTCGTCGAGCAGCGTGGACTGCTGCGGCAGGTAACGGATCGCGCCGTAACGTGTGATCTCCGGCCAGTGCTGCAGCGGCTGCCCGGCCAGCATCACTCGACCGCCCAGCGGTGGCCGTTCCCCGGCCAGCGTCTCGAGCAGGGTGGTTTTGCCGATCCCGCTCGCGCCGTGGATCACCAGCGGCCGGCCGGGCTCGAGCTCGAACTCGAGGCCGTCCAGTAGCGGACGTTGTTCCGAGAAGCCCACCGCGAGTGCATGGACCCCGAAGCCGGCTTCTTCGGGCGCGCGCTCGGTCGTGGCGGCGCCGTCGAGGAGTGGATGGTCGGCATCCGCGGGCCCAACACCGAGCGCACGCAGCCGAGACGCGGCCTGCAGGCTCTCTCCGCTGCGCCAAAGGGCGCCGGGCAGGCTGCTCAGGGCCTCGTTCAGTCCCAGAGTCATCAGCGCCAGCAGCACCCCGACCGGAGCGCTGACCACTCCTGCGGCCTGCCACCGAAGCGCGAGCGCCAGCATCGCCAGCGCGGTGAGTGCGACCAGCGCCTGTACCGCCTGGTCGGTACTCAGCGCGACGCGCTCCTGCAGCAGCACCGCGCCGGCCTGCTCGCGCTGCTGGCGCTCGAGGTCAGCCTGGTACGCCCCGATGCGCCGGTAGGCGAGCAGATCGGCGAGGCCGCCGAAGTAATCGAGCAGTGCCACCCGCTCACCGCTGCGCCGCTCGACCAGCGCCCGGCTCCTGCGCTGACCGAGTCGGGCCGCGAGAGCTGCCGTCGCCAGCGTCAGTCCGGCGGTGCTCAGGATCAGTACAGGCGCCGGCCAGGGTGCGAGCCAGCCCGCGATTCCCGCGGCGCCGAGCACCGCCAGCGCCGCCGCAACCAGCGGGCCGGTGATGCGCAGTGGCACCCCGTCGAGGGTGTCGATGTCGGCGATCAGCCGTTGCTGCAGGTCGCCGCTGCGCATCCGGCGCTGGGCCGGCAGCGGCAGACGCGCGAGGGCCGCGAAGCTGGCGCTGCGCAGGTCCGCGAGAACGCGCAATACCGCCTCGTGGCCGAGCAAGCGCTCGCCGTATCGGGCCAGCGTGCGCAACAGCGCGGCGGCGCGGATGCCCGCAGACGGGGTGAACAGGTCGAGTCCGAGCAGCAGGCCGGCTCCCGCAAGGGCGGCGGCGGTGATGAACCATCCCGACAGCGCCAGCAACGCGATGGCCGCGCCCCAGGTCAGCGCCAGTAGCAGATAGGTCGCGGCCGTCCACGTGCGGCGACGCCGGAACAGGCCGCGCAGGAAGGCGAGGTCAGACACCGCGGTCCTCCTGAAGTCGACCCTCCGCGAGCCGGACGATCCTTCCGAAGCGCGCGTACACCGCCTCGTGGTGGGTGGCCAACAACACCGTGATGCCGTGGGCGTGCGCGTGTCCCAGCACGCGCGTCAGCAGGTCGTCCTCTGTCTGGGGGTCGAGCGCGCTGGTGGGCTCGTCCAGCAGCCAGAGCCGGCTTCCCGAGAGCAGTGCCCGGGCCAGCGCCACACGCTGGGCCTGGCCGCCGGAGAGTCCGCGGCTGTCCTCGCCGATGGGGGTATCCAGGCCTCCGGGCAGGGTCGGGTCGTTCAGTTGCAGGCCGGCGGCCGTCATCGCCTCGGCGAGTTCGGCGTCGGTGGTGCCTTCCGGGGCGCCGAGCAGCAGGTTTTCGCGCAGGCTGCCGTGGAACAGGTGGCTGCGCTGGCCGATCCAGGCGAAGGGCCGCGCGGACGCGGACAGACCCACCGATCCCGAGTCGGCCTGGACGAATCCCGCGCACAGCGCGAGCAGTGTGGATTTTCCGCTGCCGGACGGCCCAACCACAGCGATCTGCTCTCCTCGGGCAACCATCAGTTCGGGAATCACCAGCGCGGGAGGTGCATGCGGTTCATAGCGAAGGGCGACCGCCCGGAGTTGCAGCACAGGTGGCCTCGGGCGCTCTGGCGAAACGTCGGGGCTGCGTTCGGTTTCAACCGGATGATGCGGTACCGCCGGGCCCCCACCCCGACCCTTCCCAGCCAGCGGGGGAGGGCGATCGGCCTCTTGCGGGGCGGGGCGTGGTGCCATGGTCGTGAGTAGCGGCGCCAGCGTGCTGGCGGCCGCAAGTGCGCCGGCACGGTCGTGGTAGCTCTGCGCGAACTGGCGCAGTGGCTGGAAGTACTCCGGTGCGAGCAGCAGCACGAACAGGCCGGAGAACAGCGTAATCTGCGCGGCCGGCCCGAATTCCAGAAAACCCAGCAACGCAAACCCGACGTAAATCGCGACCAGCCCGATCGCCACCGCACTGAAGAACTCCATCACCGCCGAGGACAGGAACGCGACCCGCAATACCCGCATGCTGAGCTGGCGGTAGTCGTTCGCCGCCTCGGCCACGTCCCGCCGCGCGGCCTCCAGCGCGAGACTCCGGCGCAGCAGATCCAGTCCCCGGATCCGGTCGAGGAAGTGCCCCGCGAGACGGTTCTGTCGCTCCTGCTGGGCCTCGTGGATCTGCTCGCTGCCCATCCCGATCAGCGCCATGAAGATTGGGATCAGTGGAGCCGAGAGCAGCAGGAGAAGTCCAGCGATCCAGTCCTGGCTGAAAGCCGCCGCGAGCAGCAGCAGCGGCACCGCCAGCGTCAGACCCAGCGCCGGCAGGTAGCGTGCGTAATAGCCGCCCAGCGCCTCGACCTGTTCCTGGTAGCGGCTCGCCCAGGCCCCGGAGTGACCCCTGTGCGCGAGTCGCACAGGCCCTAGGTCGGCCGCGGTGGTGATCAGCCGCCGCCGCAGGTCGGTGCGCACCAGGGAGGCGAGCTGCTGTCCGCTCCAGTCGCGCAGAACCTGCAGCCCGTGGCGCAGCAGCACGGCGATAGCCGCCAGCCCCAGCCAGGTCCAGGGCAGGGTTTGCCCATTATTGCCAAAGACCGCCAGGTGAATCGACCAGGCCACCGTCGCTGCCAGCGCGATGCTGGCCAGCCCGGCGCCGACGCCTGCGAGCCAGGCGAGGTGCAGCCAGTTTCGGTGCGGCCGCAGCAGCGCGCGCAGGAACTCCCGGGGTGTCTGTATCAGTGATACCCCGCGTCGGCGCGCACCTTGCCGCGGAACACGTAATAGGTCCAGGCCGTGTACATCAGCACGAAGGGCACCACGAACAGCAGCCCGATCAGCAGGAACAGCTGGCTTTCGGGCGCCGAGGCGGCATCACGGAAGGTGTAGTTCGGCGGCACCACGTAGGGCCACTTGCTGAACAGCAGCCCGGCGTAGAAAAGCGCAAACAGCGCGATGGTGGAGACAAAGGGCATGGCCTCGTACTGCCGGCCGAGCGAGCGCCACAGGCCTGCCGCGACCAGAACCGTCGCCAGCGGCAGCAGCCACAGCCAGGTCAGGTTGTCAAACCAGCGGCTGCGCACGTAGTCGTCGACCGCCGGTGTCCACAGGCTCACGATCACGAAGAAGACCATCAGGGCCGCCAGCAGGCGGTAGGCCCAGCGGCGCGCCCACCGCTGGGTTTCGCCCTCGGTCTTCAGCAGCAGCCAGGTGGCGCCGAGCAGGCC
>SKQM01000166.1 GCA_007119005.1 Thioalkalivibrio sp. | reverse complement strand
TTCCCGGTTGCCAAGCGTGCCGGAGTGTCGGAAGAGGTGCTGAACGAGGTTCGTGCACTGCACTACGACGCTCACCTGCATTGGGAATGGTGGACCGCCGAAAACTCGGTCGGCTTCCACAACCCCGACCAGGCGCGTGAGTCCCTGATGACCTCGATCACTGCCAGCAAGGCCGGAGTGGCCAAGCTGAACGAGGCCCTCGACGCCGTCGCGGCGAAGTAAGCCTCGATCGGCAATGGACTGGAGCCGGCGCTCTTCGCCGGCTCCTTTTTCGTCTTTCAGCAGGTAGCACGGATGCCGGGTGGTAATTCATTCGCGCGACTACCTGGGAGTACAGCATGATCCCGGAGCTGGGGCAGTTCGCCACGATTCTCGCCTTGGTTGTTGCCCTGGTTCAGGGCACACTGCCGCTGCTCGGCGCGCAGCGCGGCGAGCAGCGCCTGATGGCGCTGGGCAGGCCGCTCGCGCAGGCGCAGTTCACGCTGCTGCTCGTGGCCTTTGCGGCCCTCGCGTGGTCCTTCCTCGCGCATGACTTCTCGGTGAAGAACGTCGCGCAGAATTCCTTCTCGCAGTTGCCGGCCGTGTACCGGTTCACCGCCACCTGGGGCTCGCACGAAGGCTCCCTGCTGCTGTGGACGCTGATCCTCGCCGGGTGGTCCGCGGCGGTCGCGGTGTTCTCGCGGCAGCTGCCGCCGGAGATGGTCGCCCGCGTGCTGGGCGTGCTCGGACTTGTGAGTGTGGGTTTCCTCGTGCTGCTGGTCTTCACCTCGAACCCGTTCGAGCGGCTGTTTCCGATTCCCCTGGACGGGCGCGATCTGAACCCGTTGCTGCAGGACGCCGGCATGATCTCGCACCCGCCGCTGCTGTACATGGGCTACGTGGGTTTCTCGGTCGCGTTCGCGTTCGCAATCGCGGCACTGCTGTCGGGGCGGCTGGACGCCGCATGGGCACGCTGGTCGCGGCCCTGGACCACGATCGCCTGGACCTTCCTGACACTGGGCATTGGTCTGGGGAGCTGGTGGGCCTACCGGGAACTCGGCTGGGGCGGCTGGTGGTTCTGGGATCCCACCGAGAACGCGTCGCTGATGCCCTGGCTGGCCGGAACGGCGCTGATCCACGCGCTGGCCGCCACCGAAAAGCGCGGGGTGTTCAGCAACTGGTCGGTGCTGCTGGCGATCGCCACCTTTTCGCTGTCGCTGCTGGGCACCTTCCTGGTGCGTTCCGGTGTACTGTCGTCGGTGCACGCCTTCGCGGTGGACCCGTTGCGCGGGCTGACCATCCTGGCCTTCCTCGGCATCGTGGTCGGCGGCTCGATGGTGCTCTACGCACTGCGCGCGCCGCGCATGGTCACCGGCGGGTCCTTCGGTGTGTTCTCCCGTGAATCCCTGCTTCTGGGCAACAACGTATTCCTGGTCGCCGCCCTTGGTGCGGTTCTGCTGGGTACGCTTTATCCGCTGTTCGTGGACGCGCTGGGGTTGGGGAAGATCTCCGTCGGACCGCAGTACTTCAACGCGGTCTTCGTGCCTCTGGTGGCGCCGGCGCTGTTTCTGGTTGGCATCGGCCCGCTGGCCCGCTGGAAACAGGCGGATCTGCCGGACCTGATGTCGCGCCTGAAGTGGGCCTTCGGTGTCGCCCTGGTTTCGGCAGCCCTGCTGCCGCTGACGATGGACGGCATCAACCTGCAGGTGACCCTTGGCCTGTTTCTCGCCCTCTGGATCCTGTTCACGGTGCTGCAGGGCTTTGCGCTGCGGACGCAGCACTATCAGGGAAGCCGTGTCCGCCGTCTGTTTGGCCTCCCTCGCGCGTTCTGGGGCATGCAGTTTGCGCACCTGGGGCTTGCGGTGATGGTTGTCGGTGTGACGATGGTGTCGAACTACGAGACCGAGCGCGACGTGCGCATGCCCATCGGCAGCCACGTGGAGCTCGCCGGGTACCGCTTCGTGTTCCAGGGCGTGGAAGAAGTCCCGGGTCCGAATTATCTCGCGGGGCGCGGCACCATGGAGATCACGCCCCCGCGCGGGCGTCCGTTCACGCTTTACCCGGAAAAGCGCCACTACAATGCCTCCGGGATGATCATGACCCAGGCGGCGGTGGATTACGGACTGTTCCGCGACGTGTACATATCCCTTGGCGACCCGCTGGAAGACGGGGCCTGGACCGCACGGGTGTATCACAAGCCCTTCGTCGGCTGGCTGTGGCTGGGTGCCGTGATGCTGGCGATCGGGGGTGGGCTCGCCGCGACCGACCGGCGCTATCGCGTGGTGATCCGGCGCCGGAAAGCCACGCCTGCCGCTGCCACCGTCCCGGCCGCCACCGTGCCTGAGGTGGCGACATGAGGCGCTGGATTCCGCTGCTGCTGGTCATTGCACTGGGGGCGTTCCTCTACCTCGGGCTGTTCCTGAACCCGAAGGAGGTGCCGTCGCCGCTGGTGGGCAAGCCGGCTCCCGAATTCACGCTTCCGGTCGTCGGACGCCCCGGTGAGACGTTTTCACCTGCGGAGCTGCACGGACAGGTGTGGTTGCTGAACATCTGGGCGCCCTGGTGCGCAATCTGTCTGAAGGAGCATCGGGTATTCCGGGAACTCATTGGTCCCGAGGTGCCGGTGTACGGGTTGACCTGGAAGGACCTGGATCGCGAGGCGGCACCCCTGCTCGCGCGTGACGGCAATCCCTACGTGAAGGCGGTCGACGACGTCGAGGGGCGGGTTGCGATCCGGTATGGCGTGACGGTTACCCCGGAAACCTTCGTGATCGACCGTGCCGGCGTGATCCGGATGAAGCACGTCGGGCCGATCACGCCCCAGGTCTGGGAACAGAAGTTCCGGCCCCTGTTGCGGGAGCTGCGGGCATGAGGTCCTGGATTCCTCTGCTGCTGGTGTTCGCCTTCCTGGTGCCGGCGACCCTGCCGGCCAGCCAGCCGGCGCTTCCGAACGCCGATGACCCAGTGCTCGAGGCGCGCCTGAATACGCTCGCGGCGGACCTGCGCTGCGTCGTGTGCCAGAACGAGACCCTGGCGGAGTCGCGGGCCTCGCTGGCGCTGGACCTGCGCGAGGAAATTCGCGAGATGATGCGCGCCGGTTTGAGCGATACCGCGGTGGTCGAGTCCCTGGTGGACCGCTACGGCGATTTCGTGCTGTATCGCCCACCCCTGAAGCCGCTGACCTATGCCCTCTGGGGCGGACCGGCGGCCTTCCTGTTCATTGGCTTCGCGCTGGCCGCCGCAGCCCTGTATCGGCGCCGCGCAATACCCGGGACCGAAGACATCAGCCCAGATACCCTGGCGCAGGCCTCGCGTCTGCTGCAGCACCCCGATTCGATTCCATCCGGCTCCGTCACGGAGCCGACCAGCCCATCCCCACCGCAAGACACGAGGTGAGTCTCTTGAATTCGACCGTATCCATCATTCTGTTCTGGGTGGCCGCAGTGATCATGCTGGCCGCCGTTCTTGCCTGGATTCTGCCCTCGCTGTTCCGGCGACCGGAAGCCGACGCGGCGCTGGACCGGCGCGAACTGAACATCGCCGTGTACCGGGACCAGTATCGGGAGCTGGAGAACGACCACCGCAGCGGCTTGCTCAGTGACGCGCAGAAGGACGCGGCGCGCAGCGAACTCGAGATCCGTCTTGCGCGCGATGCGCTGCAGGAATCTGCGTCCCCGCTACCGCGGGCTCCAGCGCGCCCCGCGTTCGGTATGGGCGTGCTGGCGATGGTGCCCGCGCTGGCATTGGGACTCTATCTCGTGGTCGGCGAGCCCGGCTTCGTGCTGAAGGTGGCGGCGGCGGACCAGGCGGAAGAGGAACGCCAGCGCAAGATGCAGGAGGCGCTGGAACGGCTGGAGGCGCAAGTGGATCAGGCGCTGGCGGAACTCGAGCAAGCGGTGCGCGACAATCCCGACGACGGCATCGCCTGGACCTACCTGGCGAACGCCTATATTGCGCGTGACCGCTGGGCAGACGCGGAATCGGCCTACGCCCGCGCCTACGCGCTCCTGCCGGAAAACGCCGCCGTGCTCTCGGGTTATGCCGAGACGCTAGCGGTGAACGCCGGCCGGGATCTCAGCGGCCGGCCGATCGAACTGGTGCGCGAGGCCCTGTTGCTCGATCCCATGGATCAGAAGGCCCTGGAACTGGCGGGCATCCACGCCTACCAGAACGAGGAGTTCACCACCGCCTCCTACCACTGGAACCAGGCGCTGCAACTGCTGCCCGAGGACAGCCCCGCCTATACCGAGCTGGCGGCGATGGTGCGCAGTGCGCGCATCCGCGGGCACGTCGAGGCCTTTGGTGGACCGGAGATGCTGGTCGATCCGGGCGCGGTGATTCGCGGCCGGGTCGAACTCGCGCCGGCGCTTGCCGGGGCCGCCAGGGCGGAGGATACGGTGTTCCTGATCGCCCGGACGCTGGGCGGAGGCATTGCGCTGGCCACCCTGAGCACGCGCATGGATCAGTTGCCGGTGGATTTCGTGCTCGATGACGGCCTGATCGACGACCCGGAACACCTGCTGTCGAAGTACGAGAGCATCACCCTGGTGGCGCGGATCTCGAGCCACGGTGATGCCCGAGCACGTCCGGGCGATCTGGAAGGTGTGCTGGAGTCGGTTCGGGTCGGCAGCCGGGATGTGCGCCTGGTGATCGACACCGTGCGGCCCTGACGCGGACGGGTTGATGTCGGGACCGAACAACGCCAGCGGTACAGCCGGGACGGGCCCTTGCAAGTGCGCATGGTCCGAGTGCAGCCTATCGTGATGTCTGCGGTGCGGATTTTTCCGCAGACGCTCGGACCGACGTACGGGAGAGAATCATGACGGAAGAACGCACGCGGCGAAGCTGGCTGGTATTCGTGCCGGTGCTGGCGCTGGTCGCACTGGTGGGGCTGCTCGCCGGTGCGCTGGTCTGGAACATTGCCAACGTACCCGAGCCGCTCGTTGGGCGGGAGGCCCCGGTCTTCGATCTGCCTCAGCTGCACGACCCGGACGCCCGGTTTACCCGGGACGATCTGGTCGGCCGGCCGGCGCTGGTGAACGTCTGGGCTTCCTGGTGCGCCACCTGCGTGCAGGAACGCGGA
>SKQM01000019.1 GCA_007119005.1 Thioalkalivibrio sp. | reverse complement strand
GGTGCCGCGGTGGAACTTGTAACACAGGGCGGATTAGGATCAGCGCATGGTTGCCAAAGTCCTGACCGTCAAGCCCTCCCAGATGCCGCGCCCGGTTGGCCAGGTCGCGCGGCTGCTGATGCGCAAGCGGCTCGCGGTGGCCGAGTCGCTGGCCGGCGATCTGGACGATCCGGAGGCCCTGCACGAATTCCGTGTCGCGATGCGCCGCGCACGCAGCATCGAGAAGGCCTACCGTCCCTACCTTGCCGACGTCGTCACCCGGAAGCTGCGCCGGCGCCTGAAGGCGGTGGTCGACGCCACGGGTGCGGCGCGCGACACCGAGGTGCAGCTGGCAAGGCTGGCGCAGCGCCGGGTGGATCCGAAGCCCCACCACCGGCCGGGGTTCGAATGGCTGCAGCAGCGCCTGGAGCAACGGCTCGAGGCCGAATATGCGGAACTGCGGGCGACGCTGGCCGAGCGTTTCCGGCTCGTGCACAAGCCGCTGCGTGGCCGGCTGAAGGCGAAGCGCGACGAACCCAGGCACAGCTTCGCGGAGGTGACCGCGGGCCTGCTGCTCGAGGCCAGCGGCGATTTCGCCGCGCACTGTGCGAATATCCTCGCCGACACCTCCGAGGAGCCGCTGCACATTGCACGCATCAGCGGCAAGCGCCTGCGCTACCTGCTGGAGCCACTGGTCGCCGCACTCCCGGACGCGGTCGAACGGGTCCGGAAGCTGAAAGTGCTGCAGGAACTGCTGGGCGAGATCCACGATCTGCAGGTGTTCGGGATGGAACTGGCCGAGGCCTCCGAGCAGGCGGGTGCAGCGCGGATGCGCAAACTGATCGAGCTGTCGCTGACGCAGCCCCTGGATGCCCCGGAGCTGGAACTGGCCCGGCAGCAGGACGAACGGGCAGGCCTGATGTCGCTGGCCCGCGAGCTGCAGACGCGGCAGGCCGACCTGGTGGAGCACCTGCGCGCACGGCTGCGCGCCGGGGACGCGGAGGAACTGGTGGCCGGCGTCCGCCTGCTGGCGCGCGAATGTGCCCGGGCGGGTCTGACGACGGAACCCGAACACGGTCCGCCGGCCTAACGAATCACTGCGACAGAATTCAGGGGGTGTGCCGATGCACTCGATGCGCACGGGCCCATGGCTGGTCCTTCCGTTCCTTCTTCTGCTGGTCTCGCTCGCGGCCTGCGCCAGTGAGCAGGGGTCCGCGACCGATTCGGCGGAGTACCGGGTGGTGCCGCTGACGGGAGGTCTCTCCCACCCCTGGGCGCTGGCCTTCCTGCCCGGCGGCGACATCCTGATCAGCGAGCGGCCCGGACGCCTGCGGATCTTTCGCGACGGCGCGCTGTTGCCCGACCCTGTGCCGGGGTTGCCCGAGATTGCCGCGACCGGGCAGGGGGGGCTGCTCGATCTGGCGCTGCATCCCGACTTCGACGACAACCGCTGGCTGTATTTAAACTATGCCGACGCGGTCGGCAATGGCGTGACCACGCGGCTTGCGCGTGCGCGTTTCGAGGACGACCGCCTGCAGGATGTCGAGGTGCTGTTCACTGCGGAGCCGGCGAGCCGTGGCGGACGCCACTTCGGCAGCCGCATCGTGTTCGACGGCGACGGTTACGTCTTCCTCTCCGTCGGTGACCGTGGTGACATGCCGCGCGCGCAGCGTCTCGACGACCACGCTGGCAGCATCATCCGGCTGCATGACGACGGCCGTATTCCCGAGGACAACCCCTTAGTCGGGCGTGCCGATGCGCGGCCCGAGATCTACGCCTGGGGCGTGCGTAACCCGCAGGGCATGGCTCTGCATCCGGAGACCGGGGTGCTGTGGGAACACGAGCACGGACCTCGGGGTGGCGACGAGATCAACATCATCGAGCCCGGCCTGAACTATGGCTGGCCGGTGATCAGCCACGGGATCGACTACTCGGGTGCGGTGATCGGGGAAGGTATCCGCGAGAAGGAGGGCATGGAGCAGCCGCTGCATTACTGGACCCCGTCCATCGCTCCCTCCGGCATGGCCTTCTACCAGGGCGACGCCTTTCCTGGCTGGGATGGCGATCTGCTGGTCGGAGCGCTGGCCCACCGGCACCTCGCGCGGCTCAGCCTTGACCACGAGGCCGTGATCTCCGAGGTCCGCATGCTCGAGGATCAGAACCGGCGCATCCGTGACGTGCGGGTGCGCGATGGCGTGATCTACGTGCTCACCGATCACGATCCCGGCGAGCTGCTGCGGATCGAACCGCCGCCCCGGCCCTGAGGAACCCGCGATGCTGTTTGCCGCCATGCACAAGACCCGGATGCCCGACCGCTCCGAGGCCCTGCCGGGCCGCGAGACGCCGATGCCGGTGCCCGAGCGTCACGCGGTGCTCGACGTGCCGCTGCTGCCGCCGTATCCTGAGGGGACGGAAGTCGTCCACTTCGGCATGGGCTGTTTCTGGGGCGCCGAACGCCTGTTCTGGCTGCAGCCCGGAGTCCACGTGACCGCGGTGGGCTACGGTGGCGGGCATACCCCGAACCCCACCTACCGCGAGGTCTGTTCCGGGCTGACGGGGCACAACGAAATCGTCCGGGTGGTCTTCGATCCGGCGAGGCTTCCGCTCGAACAGCTGCTGAAGGTTTTCTGGGAGGGACACGATCCGACCCAGGGCATGCGCCAGGGGAACGACGTCGGGACGCAGTACCGGTCCGGGATCTACCTTTCGGATCCCGGGCACCGGCCGGTGGTCGAGGCCAGTCGTGATCGCTTCGAGGCGGTCCTGCACGATGCCGGCCGCGGTCCGGTGACCACCGAGATCAGGGAACTCGAGGATTTCTATTACGCCGAGGATTACCACCAGCAGTACCTGGCGAAGAATCCCGGGGGTTACTGCGGCCTCGGCGGCCTGGGCATCGGCTATCCCGCCCGGGTCTGATCAGGGCGGTCCGGTGTCTGCCGGGCGGCCTCCACCAGCGCCCTGAACAGTCGCTGCTGTACATTCTTCTGCGGGAGGTACTCCGGGTGCCACTGCACCCCGATGCACCAGTCGGCCGTCGATTCGATGGCCTGGATCACGCCGGCCGGTTCGCAGGCCGCGACCCGCAGCTTCCGGCCGAGTCCGTTCACCGCCTGGTTGTGCAGGGCGTTGACCCACAACTCTTCACGGTCGAAGACCTGTTCCAGCAGGCTGCCGGATTCCAGCGCGACCTTTTTTACCGGCAGCAGGCTGCGCGATTTCGGCGTTTCCACGTAGAACGCGTCGAGGTTCCGGTTCAGAGTGCCACCGAGCACCACGTTGATCAGCTGCATGCCGCGGCAGATGCCGAGCATCGGCCGGTGCTCGTCGAGCGCCCGGTTGATCAGCGCCTTCTCCAGACGGTCTCGCTCCGGGTCGAGGATCCCCCCGTGCGACTGGAACATCCGGCGCAGCAGCCAGAGCAACGGGTAGAAGGCGTAGCCGATCAGCCGTTGTGTCCAGCGCCGCTCGGCCGCCTGGATGTCCGCGGCGTGCAGGCTCTCGGGTTCGTCGTACAGCGCCGGGTCGACGTCCGCGCCACCGCCGATGATGAGGGCATCGAAGCGACAATGGTGGCAGGGCCGTGACGGGCGGATCCTCAGCGGACGGCCGCCGGCCCTGCGCACGGCCAGCGCGGTGAAGAACCAGGCGGGCCACCCGCCCCGGTCCGGCCCGGTGATGGCGACCAAGGGGCGCCGCCGGGCAGCTTCCGCCGGCTCGAGGGCGGTTTCCGGATCAGACCCAGTCACGGATCCGCCGTGCCCACTCGTCCGCGAGCTGGCCAAGTGCCTGCGCGGGGCGCCGCAGGTATTCCGCGCGGGCGGCCTCGAGGTGGTCGGGGTCCGCCGCCAGGTGTTCCACTTCCGCCCAGGCATTGAACGGCCTTGCGAGGTTCCAGTCGGGGTCGTCGATCTCGCAGTTCGGGAGCCGGTAGTGCAGCGCCGGCCGGGGCTTGATCAGTTCGTGCTCCACAGGCGCGGCCATCACCCGTTCCCGGTCGACCTCGGCGAACAGGGGCAGCAGGTCCAGCGGACGGTTGCGGGTCTGGTTGTGCTCCAGGTAGTCGTCGATCAGCTCGCTGATTCCGGGCCGGTAGCCGGGTTGCAGCACGTGGCGCACGTAGTGGCCGGGAAAGGGCTTGATATACGGCGAAAGCTGGCGGGAGAGGTCGATGTTTTCGGCCTTCACCAGTGCTTCGTAGAGAAGCAGGAAGGCCTGCAGCACCGGGGTCAGCCAGGCGGGTTCCAGGCTGTGGGCCTCGATGTTCAACTGCAGCCCGAACGCGTACAGCAGCGACGACTGGGTGCCCTGCGCCCCCTTCTGCTGCAGGGCGGCACGCACGCGGTCGAGGCGCGGCAGCACGTGCATCGGTACCGGAGGCGCGACGATCTCGTGCGGCACCAGCCGTCCAGCGGCATCGGCCAGCCAGCGGTCCAGCGCATCGCTGTCGGCATCGTCGAGCTCGATTCCGAGGCGCCGGAGATGCGCGCGATAGCGGTGGTCTTTCAGCACGCGGGCGTCCAATTCCACCTCGAAATCCCCGAATTCGGTCTCGCGCACATGGGTGACGAAAGCGCTGTCGGGTTCGATGCGCCCGCCGAATTCGGCACGCACCGCCTCGGCCATCGCGTCGAGCGTCACACCGGCCATCTCGATTTCGACGCCGATGCGGCGCGGGCGGCCGTCGGGCGCGTCTGGCCAGGGCAAGTCTCGAAACGGGGTGCTCATCGCGGCTTCGGGTCCTACGGCAGGCGGGATTGGCAGGTTGACCGGCTCGAGACCGATGATATTGACCCGGCGGTGACACAGGCAAATGCCGTTCGCCCCGACCTCTGGGGTGGGGGCGGCATTTTCGGCGGTCGGTTATTCTTGCGCCTTTCCGCGTAACGCTAGGATCCCGCCGGGAGGGCGAGCCGACCATGGATCAGATCTACCTACGCGACCTTGAGGTCGAAGCCGTGATCGGCGTGTATGCGTGGGAGCAGCGGATCCGTCGCCGCCTGCGCTTTGATATCGAGCTGGGCACCGATACCCGGGTTGCCGCGAAATCCGGCGACATCGCCGACACGGTCGATTACGAAGCCGTGGCGGATTGCATCCGCG
>SKQM01000124.1 GCA_007119005.1 Thioalkalivibrio sp. | reverse complement strand
GCGGTGTCCGGGAAGCGGATCTGGGTGACGCCCATCTCGTTCTGCAGGAAATCGATGACCTTCCGGACCTCCTCGGTGCCGGCCTCGTATTCGATACCCGCGTAGATGTCTTCGGAGTTTTCCCGGAAGATCACCATGTCGGTCTTTTCGGGCTCGCGCAAAGGACTGGGGGTCCCCGCGTAATAGCGCACCGGCCGCAGACAAACGTAGAGGTCCAGTTGCTGGCGCAGCGCGACGTTCAGCGAGCGGATGCCACCCCCGACTGGCGTGGTCAGAGGGCCCTTGATCGACACCACGAACTCCCGCACCGCGTCGAGCGTCTCTTGCGGAAGCCAGGTGTTGGCACCGTACACACTGTTCGCCTTCTCACCCGCGTAGATCTCCATCCAGGCGATGCTGCGCTGCCCCCCGTAGGCCTTGGCCACCGCGGCGTCGATCACGCTGCGCATCACCGGCGTGATGTCGACGCCGATGCCGTCGCCTTCGATGAAGGGGATGATCGGGCGGTCGGGCACCTGCAGCGTGCCATCGGAAGCGACGCCGATCTGTTCGGCGTCGGAAGGTATCTTGATGTGTTCGTAGGCCATGGCTGCTCCAGGGGTCGCACGTGGGAGGGTCCGCGGGATTATACAAAAACGTCGGAGGCCCACACCGCGGACATCAGACGGTCGCGTTATCATGCACGCAATGAACGGAACCATCACGCCAGCCTGCGCCCGTACCCGATGACTGACCGGCTCCGCTGCCATGTCACCGTCGCTGCCGTCATTGCCCAGGCCGGGCGCTACCTCTTCGTCGAGGAACTGATCGGAGGTCGCCGCGTACTGAACCAGCCCGCCGGCCACCTCGAGTCCGGCGAGGATCTGCTGCAGGCCGTCGTGCGCGAAGTGCGCGAGGAGACCAGCCTCGAATTCCTTCCGGAGTCCTGGCTTGGCTGTGACCTGCTGCGGCTTCCCGATGGCGCCGTGACCCTGCGCGTCGCGTTCACGGGCGACACCCGGCCGCTGGCCGCGCCGGTCGCAAGGGACCCGGTGATCGTCGCCACCCATTGGCTCACGCCAGCCGAGGCGGTCGCCCGGTTCCCGCTGCGCAGCCCACTGGTACAGCGGTCGCTGCAGCGCTTCGAGGCCGGCATACGGCTGCCGCTCGAGAGCCTCGGCGGGCTCGTAACCGACCGGGCATGACCCGGGCACCGAAAGTCATCCTGGGCCTGTCCGGCGGCGTCGATTCGGCGCTTGCGGGGGCGCGCCTGCTGGAGGCGGGCTACCGGGTCGAGGGCCTGTTCATGAAGAACTGGGAAGACGACGACGAGCCCGGCTACTGCGCGGCAGAGGCCGACCTGGCCATGGCACGGGAGGTCGCCGACACCCTCGGCATCCCGCTGCACAAGGCCAACTACGCGGCCGAGTACTGGCATCGTGTATTCGCGCTGTTCCTCGCCGAGTATGAAGCGGGCCGAACCCCGAACCCCGACATCCTGTGCAACCGCGAGATCAAGTTTCCGGCACTCGTCGACCACGCACGCAGGCTCGGTGCCGAACATGTCGCTACCGGTCACTATGCCGAGGTCCGACATGAACCCTCCGGTTCCAGCCTGATCTGTGCCGCCGATGCCGACAAGGACCAGACCTATTTTCTCTGCCGCATCACCCAGGATCAGCTGCGCCCCGCACTCTTCCCGCTGGGTCCGTTGCTGAAGACCGAAGTCCGCCGCCAGGCACGGGCGCTCGGCCTGCCCAACTACGCGCGCAAGGACAGCACCGGCATCTGCTTCATTGGCGAGCGCCGGTTCCGGGACTTTCTGTCCCGCTACCTGCGCGCGCCCGAGGGAGAGATACAAACACCCGAGGGAGAGTGCGTGGGTAGGCATCGGGGCCTGATGTTCTACACGCTGGGGCAACGGCAGGGCCTCGGCATCGGCGGTGTCGCCGGTCGCGGCGAGTGCCCGTGGTACGTGGTGGACAAGGACACGGCCCGCAACCGTCTGATCGTCGCGCAGGGAGCCGACCATCCCCTGCTGCTAAGCCGCGCGCTCACCACCGAGGCGCCGCACTGGATCCGGCAGCCGGCGCCACCCGGTGAGCCGCTGATGGCCCGGATCCGGCACCGCCAGCCGCTGCAACCGGCGCGGATCGACCGCGCCGGGGCCGCGTCGCTCGAGGTCTCGTTCGAAGCACCGCAGCGCGCGGTCACGCCAGGACAGTCCATTGTCTTCTACCGCGGGCGGGAATGCCTCGGTGGCGCCGTGATTGCAGCCCGGACACGAGAGCCGTCGGACCGAGTTCCGGTATAGTAAGACCCCGATTCACCCCGTCCCCCAACTGCGAGATACGCGATCCTTGGAGCGCAGCGACTACAACCGGGCTCTCGCCCTTGCGGCCATCTTCCAGACCGCCTCGCTGGTGAAGGATCTCGCCTGGCGCGGGCACTGCGATGATCACGAGTTCGAGATCATGATCGGCAGCCTGTTCGCCTTCGATGTCGAGACCCCCGCCGAGATCTACCGGGGCGAGGCGAACCTGCGCACCGGGCTGGAGCGCATCGAGGTGCAACTGAAATCCGGAGGCAAGCCGCCGGACATGGAGTTGACCCGGTACGGCATCGGTCTGATCTTTCTGGAGCGCAAGCTGCAGGCACGCCCGGACATGCTGCAGGCGCTGGGTGAAGGACTGAAGGCGGCCGAACGCCAGGTCGAATACTTCAACCTGGCCCACGAGAGCGTGATCGCCCGCCTCGCCGAGGTGTACCAGGACACGATCTCCCGGCTTGGCCCGCGCATCATCGTGCAGGGCGAGCAGACCCACCTCTCCAACCCCAACGTCGCGGCCCGCATCCGCGCCACGCTCCTCGCCGGCATCCGTGCCGCCGTGCTCTGGCGCCAGGCCGGCGGTTCACGCTGGAAACTGCTGTTCGGCCGGAACCGGCTGATACAGGAAGCGCGCGACCAGCTGCATCGACTCAACACCTGACCCCGGAACCGAGACCATGACCGCACCCACCGACAAGTACACCCGCACCCTGAAGGCCGGCGGCCGCGAGTGCGGTATCGTCCCGATCACCGAAGACAGCCGGGCCGCGAGCCTGCCCTATTCCCTGAAGATCCTGCTGGAGAACCTGCTCCGCTTCGAGGACGGGCGCACGGTGCGCGCCGGCGACATCGAGGCCCTGCTCGACTGGGATCCCCAGGCCGAGCCCTCTCAGGAGATCGCCTTCCGGCCCGCGCGCGTGCTGTTGCAGGACTTTACCGGCGTCCCCGCAGTGGTCGATCTCGCCGCGATGCGGGATGCGATGGTCGCGCTGGGTGGCGACCCCGCGAAGATCAACCCGATGCAGCCTGCCGAACTGGTGATCGACCACTCGGTGCAGGTCGACGCCTACGGTAGCGTGAACGCGCTGCAGCTCAATGCCGAACTCGAGTATTCCCGCAACCGGGAGCGCTACAGCTTCCTGAAGTGGGGCCAGCAGGCCTTTTCGACGTTCAAGGTCGTGCCTCCGGACACGGGGATCGTGCACCAGGTCAACCTCGAGTTTTTGGCGCGTACCGTATTCGTGGAAGAAGGCGCGAACGGGCGTTGCTTCGCCTATCCCGACACCCTGGTCGGCACCGACTCGCACACGACGATGATCAACGGCTTGGGCGTTCTTGGCTGGGGAGTCGGTGGCATCGAGGCCGAGGCCGCAATGCTCGGCCAGCCGATTTCGATGCTGATCCCGCAGGTGGTGGGCTTCAGGCTCTCGGGCCGCCTGTCGGAAGGGGCGACCGCGACCGACCTGGTGCTGGTCATCGTCGAGATGCTGCGCAAGCACGGGGTCGTCGGCAAGTTCGTCGAGTTCTTTGGTGACGGTCTCGCGCATCTGCCGCTCGCCGACCGCGCAACCATCGCGAACATGGCCCCCGAATACGGTGCGACCTGTGGCATCTTCCCGATCGACGGCGAGACCCTCGAGTATCTGCGGCTCACCGGCCGCGACGCCGGCCAGATCGAACTGGTCGAGGCCTACGCCCGTGCTCAGGGCCTCTGGCGCGAGGACGGTGCACCGCAGGCGCGCTACACCGACGTGCTGGAACTGGACCTCGGCACCGTCGAACCCAGCCTCGCCGGGCCGCGCCGGCCGCAGGACCGCCTGCGCCTGAGCGAGGTCGGCACCCGCGTCTCGGGAATGATCGACACGCTTCTGAAGGAACGCGCGAGCGCCGCCGCGGAACCGGCCGAGGCCGAACGCTTCGAGGCCGAGGGTGGCCACACGGCCGTCGGCGTGGAAAACCAGGCGGTTGCCGCCACGCGCCGCACCAAGGTCAGCATGAACGGCGAGGAATTCACGCTCGACCACGGTGACATCGTGATCGCGGCCATCACCTCCTGCACGAACACTTCCAATCCTTCGGTGATGCTGGGGGCCGGGCTGGTCGCGCGCAAGGCGCGCGAACGGGGCCTGAAGGTGAAGCCCTGGGTGAAGACCTCGCTGGCGCCGGGTTCCAAGGTCGTGACCGAGTACCTCCAGCAGTCCGGTCTCCTGAACGATCTGGAGGCGCTCGGCTTCCACGTGGTCGGCTACGGCTGCACCACCTGCATCGGCAATTCCGGGCCACTGCCGGAACCGATCAGCGAGGCGGTGCTCAAGGACGACCTGATCGTGAGCTCGGTGCTCTCCGGAAACCGGAATTTCGAGGGCCGCATCCATTCCGAGGTGCGGATGAACTTCCTCGCCTCGCCCCCGCTGGTGGTTGCCTATGCGCTGGCCGGCAACATGTCGATCGACCTGCAGAACGACCCGATCGGCGAGGATGCGCTGGGCAAGCCCGTGCACCTGCGCGACATCTGGCCCAGCAACGCCGAGATCCAGGCCGCAGTGACCGGAAGCGTGAATGCGAAGAGCTTCCGCAGCACCTATGAAGACGTTTACCGGGGCGAGGACCGCTGGATGCGCCTGACCGCGCCCGAGGGTGACCGCTTCGAATGGAAGGAAGACTCGACCTACGTGCGCAACCCGCCCTACTTCGACGGGATGACCATGGAGCCGGCGCCGCTGACCCGGATCAAGGGCGCACGTGTGCTGGCCCTGCTCGGCGACTCGGTGACCACCGACCACAT
>SKQM01000055.1 GCA_007119005.1 Thioalkalivibrio sp. | reverse complement strand
GACTTCTATCACGAGATGAAGGAGTCGAACGTTCTCGACAAGGTGGCGCTGGTCTACGGCCAGATGAACGAGCCCCCGGGCAACCGCCTGCGCGTCGCGCTGACCGGTCTGACGATGGCGGAGTTCTTCCGCGACGAGGGCCGCGACGTACTGATGTTCATCGACAACATCTACCGCTACACGCTGGCCGGAACCGAGGTCTCGGCGCTGCTCGGACGCATGCCCTCCGCGGTGGGCTACCAGCCGACGCTGGCCGAGGAGATGGGCGTGCTGCAGGAGCGCATCACCTCGACCCAAAAGGGCTCGATCACCTCGGTGCAGGCAGTGTACGTGCCGGCGGATGACCTGACCGACCCGTCGCCTGCGACCACCTTCGCGCACCTGGACGCCACCGTGGTGCTGTCGCGCCAGATCGCCGAACTCGGGATTTACCCGGCCGTGGATCCGCTGGATTCGACCAGCCGCCAGCTCGACGCGAACGTGATTGGACACGAGCACTACGACACCGCCCGCGCGGTGCAGAACACCCTGCAGCGCTACAAGGAGCTGAAGGACATCATCGCGATCCTGGGCATGGACGAACTCTCCGAGGACGACAAGCTGCTGGTGGCCCGCGCGCGCAAGATCCAGCGCTTCCTGTCGCAGCCCTTCTTCGTGGCCGAGGTCTTCACCGGTTCTCCGGGCAAGTTCGTGTCGCTGAAAGACACCATCCGTGGCTTCGCCGCGATCGTTGCGGGTGAGTACGATCACCTGCCCGAGCAGGCCTTCTACATGGTCGGCTCGATCGAAGAGGCCGTCGAGAAGGCCGAGAAGCTCAAGTAAGGAGCGTTTGCCATGGCCATGACCATTCACGTCGACGTCGTCAGTGCCGAGGAGTCGATCTATTCCGGTGAGGCGTACATGATCGCCGCCACCACCGAGGTCGGTGAGGTGGGGATTTATCCCCGCCACACGCAGCTGCTGGCACGGCTGAAGCCGGGCGAACTGCGCATCCGCGAAACCGAGGACGGTGAACCGCAGCGCGTGTTCGTCTCCGGCGGGATCCTGGAGGTGCAGCCGCACGTGGTCACGGTGCTGGCGGACACCGCGATCCGGGCGAAGGACCTCGACGAGGCCGAGGCGCTGGATGCCAAGCGCCGCGCCGAGGACGCGCTGGCGAATTCCAAGGCGGACTTCGACTACGCGAAGGCCCAGGCCGAGCTGGTCGAGGCGGCGGCACGCCTGCAGATGATCCAGAAGCTGCGCCGCTCCAGTTGACCGTGCTTTTCCCCACCCCGCCCCGCCAACGCGCCGCCTCCGGGCGGCGCGCGCCGTCCGGGCCCTCGCACTCCATGGGAACACGGGCGTGAATCCTGGGCTGCACATCGTGATCCTCGCCGCGGGCAAGGGCACGCGCATGCGCTCTGCCCTGCCGAAGGTGCTGCAGCCGCTCGGTGGACGTCCGATGCTTGCGCACGTACTCGAGCGCGCGCGCACGCTTTCTCCCGCCACCATTACCGTGGTGGTCGGTCACCAGGCCGAGCGGGTCCGCGCGGCCGTGGGCGCCGAAGATCTCCGCTTCGTCGAACAGGTCGAGCAGAAGGGCACCGGCCACGCGGTCAGCCTTGCGCTGAACGGGCAGGAGTTTTCCGGCCGGGTGCTCGTGCTCTACGGCGACGTGCCGCTGATCCCGCTGCAGGACCTCGAGGCCTGCCTGCAGGGCGAGGCGGACCTCGTGGTGCTGGGTGCGGAGGTTCCCGACCCGCGCGGCTACGGTCGCCTGGTTGAACATCCGCCGGGGCACCTGGAGCGCATCGTCGAGGAGCGCGACGCCGATGCCGCCCAACAGCGAATCCGCCGCATCAACACCGGCATCCTCTGCGCCCCCGCCGCCGACCTGCAGCGCTGGCTCGCCGCCGGCGAGACCGAGGCCGCACGCCGTGCGGGCGAGTGGTACCTGACCGACGTCGTCGCCACGGCCCGCACCGAGGGTCGCCCGGTGGCACTGGTGATGAGCGCTCGGCCCGAGGCCGTACTCGGCGTGAACGATCGGCTGCAACTGGTCGGGCAGGAACGCCTATACCAGCGGGAACAGGCGGATCGTTGCCTGCGCGACGGCCTGGCGCTCGCCGACCCGGCGCGTTTCGACCTGCGCGGCGAACTGAAATTCGGCGAGGACTGCTTCGTCGATATCAACGTGGTTTTCCAAGGCAGCGTCCGCCTCGGCGATCGCGTGCACATCGGACCCGGCTGCGAACTGCGCGATGTCGTCGTCGAGGACGACGCCTGCATCCATGCGTACTCGGTGCTCGAGTCCAGTGTCCTGGGACCGGGCTGCGAGGTCGGACCCTTCGCGCGCCTGCGTCCGGGCGCCCGACTCGACGCCGGTGCGAAGGTCGGCAACTTCGTCGAAATGAAGAATTCAACGCTCGGACCGGGGGCGAAGGCAAGCCACCTGACCTACCTCGGTGACGCCGAAGTCGGGCCGCGCGCGAACATCGGGGCCGGGACCATCACCTGCAACTACGACGGCGCGCACAAACACCGCACCCGCATCGGCGCCGACGCCTTCATCGGCTCGAATTCCTCTCTGGTCGCGCCGGTCACCGTTGGCGACGGCGCCACCATAGGCGCCGGCACGGTGCTGACGCGGGATGCGCCGCCCGACGCCCTGACGCTGGCACGTGCGCCACAGCAGACACTCACCGACTGGGAACGCCCGCGCAAGGTGCCGAAGGCTGGTGGCGACAGCGGCGATCCGCAACGGTGAAGCTTCCGTTGGCGTGAAAGTCGCGCATTTTCCCCTCTCCCGCTTGCGGAAGAGGCTTCGCGTATTGAAACGTTAACGATTAGACTTCAGCCATGTGTGGAATCGTCGCTGGTATCGCCGAACGCAACATCGTGCCCGTGCTGATGGAGGGCCTGCGCCGCCTCGAATACCGGGGCTACGACTCGGCGGGAATCGCGCTGCTCGCGGACGGGCGCTTGGTGCGCGAGCGCACTCTCGGCAAGGTGGCCTCCCTCTCGGATGTGGTGGAGCCCGAAAAGGTGAAGGGCAATGCGGGCATTGCCCACACCCGCTGGGCGACCCACGGCAAGCCCAGCGCCGAGAACGCCCATCCCCATGTGTCGGCGGACCGCATCGCACTGGTGCACAACGGGATCATCGAGAACCACGTGGAACTGCGCGCGATGCTGCAGCAGCGGGGCCACCGCTTCACCTCGGAGACCGATACCGAGGTGATCGCCCACCTGATCGTGGAGGAACTCGGCAACGGCAGCGGTGACCTGCTCACCGCGCTGCGCGCCGCCTCCCGGAAGATGCAGGGTGCCTACGCGCTGGCGGTGCTGGACCGCGAGGCGCCGGACCGGGTGGTGCTGGCCCGGGAGGGCAGTCCGCTGGTGATCGGGCTCGGCATCGGCGAGAACTTCGCCGCCTCCGACATCCAGGCGCTGCTGCCGGTCACCCAGCGTTTCGTGGACCTGGAAGATGGCGACTTCGCGGTGCTGGAACGCCTCGCGATCACGCTGTGCGACCGCGACGGCGTGCCGGTCGAGCGTCCGGTTCGCGAGAGCAGCCGCGAGGCGCTCGCTGCCGACCGTGCCGGTTACCGGCATTTTATGCAGAAGGAGATCCACGAGCAGCCGGAGGCGATCGCCGCTACGCTGGAAGGCCGCCTGGGCGCGCAGGGCCTGCTGCCCAACCTGCTCGGTCCGGACACTGCGGAGCGGCTTGCTCCGGTGCGCGCGGTGCAGGTGGTCGCCTGTGGAACCAGCTACCACGCGGGCCTGGTCGCGCGCCACTGGTTCGAGGCCGTGCTGGGTCTGCCCTGCCAGGTCGAGGTCGCCAGCGAGTACCGTTACCGGCCGCACGTGGTGATGCCCGGAACGCTGCTGGTGGTGATCTCGCAGTCCGGAGAGACCGCGGACACGCTGGCGGTGCTGAAGCAGTCGCGTGAGGAGTCGTTCGGCGCGCGGCTGGCGATCTGCAATGTCCCTGAGAGCGCGATGGTGCGCAACGCCGACCTGGTGCTGATGACCCACGCCGGGCCGGAGATCGGCGTCGCGTCCACCAAGGCCTTCACCACCCAGCTGGTCGCGCTGGCGATCCTGGTGCTGTTGCTCGCGGAGCACTGCGACGCGGTGGAGCTGCCGGCCGAGGCGCGCGCCGACTGGGTCCGGGGCCTCAGGGCGCTGCCCGAACAGGTGCGTGCGGTGCTGGCGATGGACGCCGAAATCGCGCAGTTGTCGGAGCGGCTGGTCGAACGTGAGCACGCGCTGTTCCTCGGCCGCGGTCAGCACTTTCCGATCGCGCTCGAGGGCGCGCTGAAGCTGAAGGAGATTTCCTACATCCACGCGGAGGCCTATCCCTCCGGTGAGCTGAAGCACGGCCCGCTGGCGCTGGTCGACGCCGACATGCCGGTGATCGCGGTGGCGCCCAACGACGCCCAGCTCGAGAAGCTCGCGAGCAACCTGCAGGAGGTGCGCGCGCGCGGCGGCGAACTCATCGTGTTCGCGGAGCGTGACACGGTGCCGGCGCTGAGCGCGGAGGACACCTGGATCGCGCTGCCCGCGGCCACGGCGCTCGAGTGGCTGGCCCCGGTGCTGTTCACCATTCCGCTGCAGCTGCTCGCCTACCACACCGCGGTGCTGAAGGGCACCGACGTCGACCAGCCCCGGAACCTCGCGAAGTCCGTCACCGTGGAGTAGATCTTGGGTGAAGCCCACAGCGGCCCCCACCTGCAGGAGGTGCTGATCATGGATTCTGCAGAAGTCGGAACATACGGTGCCACGAACCGGCCTGCGCCCCATGCCCGCGTGGCGTGGCTGGCGGTCCTGCTGCTCGGCACGCTGTTCACCGTGCCAGCGGCGTCCGAGCTGTCCGTTGGCGTCGAGGATCGTCTCGCCTACGAGCGCAACACCATCGAGGTGGTGCGCCAAGTGGCGCGCTCGGTGGTCGCGGTGCGCGTGACGGCAGAAGGGGCGTCGGACGAACCCGCGGATGGCCAGCGCATCGCCGGCGGCAGCGGCTTCGTCGTCGACGGCAACGGGCGCATCATCACCAATTTCCACGTGGTCGCGATCGCCATCGGCGAGGCGACCGACGCAGCGGTCG
>SKQM01000236.1 GCA_007119005.1 Thioalkalivibrio sp. | reverse complement strand
ATTCCGCCCTCGGCCGAAACGACCATCGCCACCGAGGCGCGGGCACGATCCACGAGCATCGCGAAATAGAATTCACGGGTGATCGCCGCGGCGGGCTCCATCAGCAGCTGGTCCACGGGCAGCCCCTCGGGCCCACTCTGGCCGGTGACCAGCCGGGACCCAAGCAGCCTGGCCACGGTCTGTTCGGCTTCCTGGGCACTGCGGACCACGACCACGCCACCCGCCTTGCCCCGGCCACCGCTGTGCACCTGCGCCTTGATCAGCGCGGTGTCGGATTCGAGTCGTGCCCAGGCCGCTCCGGCGTCATCGATACCGGTGATCAGCTCACCCGGAGGCACCGGGATACCGGCAGAGCGGAACAGGGCCTTGGCCTGGAATTCGTGTAGGTTCATGCGGGCTGAGCATAACGAGCCACCGGTCCAGCGACAACCATCGCCGGCAATGCGGAGCCGCGACCGACGGGCGCCCCCACTTCCCCGCGCCAGAACGCCCTGATGTTAGAATCGCCGCCATGAGACTTTTGCTGCTGATTGCCGCAATCGTGGGCGTGTTCCTGATCGTCCGCACGCTGCTCCGCAGCCCGGGCCGGAAGCCGCCCGAGAAGCCGGGGCGACTCAAGCAGCAGGGCGTGGTGGTGCGCTGCGCCCACTGCGGCGTGCACGTACCACAGTTCGAGGCCTATCGTTCCGGCAAGCGCATGTACTGTTCCCGCGATCACGCCCTCGCGGACGACAGCGACCGGACCTCGTGATCGGCCACGAAGAAACCTCGCGGTCCCTCTGGCTGACCGCGCTGTACCGGCTGTTCGTTGCGCTCTTCCTGATCTGGCTGGCCACGCTGGCACCGGGCGACCCGGGCTTCGTACCCGCGACACCCGTGCCCTATCTGTTCATCGCCTCGGCTTACCTCGCGTTCGCGCTGGTGCTGGTCGCGCTGGCACGCAATCCCGAGAAAGAACTGGGGGGGTTGTTCCAGTACAAGGCCATCGGCGGTGCGCTGCTCGACATCCTCGCGATCAGCCTGATCCTGCTTACCGCCGGTGGCGTGCAGACCGGTCTGGGGCTGCTGCTGATCCCTGCGGTGGCCGCAACCGCCACCATGGTCAGCGGCCGGACCAGCCTGTTCATCGCGGCATCGGCGACCCTGATGATCCTGCTCACTGAACTGGTGATCGGTCCGGCGATGCCGTGGCCGTTTACGCCGGGTCCGACCCAGGCGGGTCTGCTCGGCGCCACGCTGTTCGTCGCGGTATTCCTGACCTCGCGTCTCGCACAGCGCGCAGGCAGCAGCGAGGCCCAGGTCGCGCACCAGGAAATGGCCCTTGCCAGCCTGTCCGAACTGAACGCGCAGATCATCGCGCGGATGGGCGCCGGCGTCATCGCACTGGATCCCGGGGGCAACGTGCTCAGCATCAACGAAGCGGCCCGGCGCCTGCTGCCGCCGCGAACCGGATCGACGATCGGAGAGCTGTCCCCGCAGCTCGCGGCGATCGTGGAACACTGGCAACAGAACAGCGGCCGATCCGAAATCCACGTGATTCCAGGTGATGCGGAACAGACGGAGCTGGAGGTCCGGGTGGCCCCGCTGGGCATGTTCGGGGAACAGGGGGCATTGCTGCTGCTCGACGATGCCGCGGAGACCAAGCGCCGGGCCCACGCCTCCAAGCTGCAGGCGATCGGACGGTTGACCGCCAGCATTGCACACGAGATCCGCAATCCCCTCGGTGCGATCAGTCACAGCGCCCAACTGCTCGCGGAATCGCCGAATCTCGACGCCGCCGACCAGCGCCTGCTGGGCATCATCCACAAACAGAGCCGGCGGGTCGACGGCGTGATCCGCAACGTCCTCGGGCTATCCCGGGGTGGGTCGCCCCAGCGGGAGACCTTCGGCCTCAAGGAGCGGCTCGGGCACTTCGCCGAGGACTTCTGCAACGCAATGCAGGTCCCCCGCGATTCACTGCGCATCAGTATCAGCCCCGAAGACTCCGAGGTGCTGTTCGACCCCTCCCAGCTGAACCAGGTGCTTTGGAACCTGTGCCTGAACGCAAGGCTGCACGGTGGCCACGACCAGGCCGACAGCGGCCCGGTGATCCTGCGCGGCGGCGCCGGCCAGATCCGCCGTTCGGTCACCCTCGACGTGATCGACGACGGCCCCGGCATCCCTCCTGAGGAACGCGAGGGACTGTTCGAGCCGTTTTCTTCGAAATCGCCGGGCGGGACCGGCCTCGGGCTTTACATTTCCAGACTGCTCTGCGAAAACAACGGCGCTGCATTGGAGTACGTTGAGCAGCCGCGGGGCGGATGCTTCCGGATTCTCTTCGCGCCGACGGATTCGGAAACGAAACTCAAGTAAGCGCGTGTCCCAGCCGACATCCCGAGACGATCAGGGCAGCCACCCGCTACCTGACCCGTTGAACCACGAGCGATCCCAGATCATGTACGCGAGCCAAACGTCGATCAGCACCCATCCACCCCGGGGACAGCGGATGAGCATCAAGCACGTACTGGTCGTCGACGACGAACCGGACATCTGCGAACTATTGGAGATCACGCTGCAGCGGATGGGCATCGAGACCACCAGCACCACGCGCGTGCGCGGGGCCATGGATCTTCTGGGAAAACGCAGCTTCGACCTCTGCCTGACCGACATGCGCATGCCTGACGGCGACGGCCTCGAACTGGTGCAACACATCCAACAGCATTGCCCGAACCTACCGGTCGCCGTGATCACCGCTCACGGCAGCGTCGATACCGCGGTCAATGCGCTGAAGCTGGGGGCCTTCGATTTCGTCACCAAGCCCGTGAACCTCGGGATGCTGCGCCGGCTGATCGACAGTGCGCTGCGGCTCGGGAACACGGGGGTCTCGGGCGAAACTCTGGAGGACTCCGCGGGGCCGGGAGAGGAAGGCCCGCTGCTCGGGCGCTCCGAGGCCATGGAGCAGCTGCGGGCCAAGACCGCACGGCTGGCGCGCAGCCAGGCCCCGGTGATGATTCTCGGCGAATCCGGCTCGGGGAAGGAACTCGTCGCGCGCGAGATCCACCGTCTCGGCCCCCGGGCCGACCAGCCCTTCATTCCGGTGAACTGCGGCGCGATCCCCTCGGAACTGATGGAAAGCGAGTTTTTCGGACACTGCAAGGGGGCCTTCACGGGTGCGGTGCAGAACAAGGTGGGCCTGTTCCGCGAGGCGCACGGGGGCACGCTGTTCCTCGACGAGATCGCCGAGCTGCCGATCGCCCTGCAGGTGAAGCTGCTGCGCGCATTGCAGGAACGCGCGATCAAGCCGGTGGGTTCGGCCCGCGAAGAGAGCGTCGACGTGCGCATCCTGTCGGCCACCCACAAGGACCTCGCGGCGGAAGTGGACAGCGGCCACTTCCGCCAGGACCTCTTCTACCGCCTGAACGTCGTCGAACTGCGGGTGCCTCCGTTGCGGGAACGCCCCGAGGACATCGAGCCGCTGGCCCGGCATATCCTGCTCCAGATCGCCGCCCGCTGGGGCCTGCCGGGTCTGTCACTCGAACCCTCCGCGCTTGCCCGCCTCGCCGAACACCATTTCCCCGGCAACGTCCGGGAGCTCGAGAACATCCTGGAGCGGGCCGCGGTGATGGTCGACGGACCGGTGATCGACGTCGATGCGCTCGATTTCCCGGAGCGCGGGACCGCGCAGCGTCAGGCGGCCCTGGCGATCAATGACAGCGTCGGGCTGGACGATCAGCTTGCGGATCAGGAGCGCGCGGCCCTTGAGGCGGCGCTCGCGAAGACGGGCGGCAACCGGACCGCGGCGGCGCGGCTCCTCGGTCTCAGCTTCCGGCAACTCCGTTACCGCCTGAAGAAGCTCGGGATCGACTAGACGGGTCCGCTTCAGACCCGGGCGGGCGGGTCCGGCAGGCCCCGCAACAGCGCGTCCAGTTCGAACAGCGGAAGTCCGACGACATTGCTGTAGGAACCCGCGATGCAGCGCACGAAGGCCGCGGCACGACCCTGAATCGCGTAAGCACCGGCCTTGCCGAGCGGCTCACCCGTGGCCACGTACGCGGCGATCTCCGGGCCTCCTATCGCGCGCATCCATACCCGTGTGCGCACCACACGACCCCGACCGGCAAGTCCCTGACGGGCGAGGAACAGCCCGCTGTAGACCGTGTGCACGCGCCCCGACAGGCGGAGCAGCATCGCCGCCGCGGCTTGGTGATTGTCCGGTTTGCCCAGGATCTCAGGCCCCAGCGCGACCACGGTATCGGCGCCGAGGACCCACTGCCCCGGATCGGCCAGACCGAGCCCGGCCTCCGCCTTCGCGCGTGCCAGCCGCGACACGAGCATGCCGGGTTCTTCACCCGGCAGGGGCGACTCGTTGATGTCCACCGGGGCGACAGTGAACGGCAAACCCATCTGCGCCAGCAGCTCCCGGCGGCGCGGTGACGCGGAGGCCAGCAGCAGTGGCCCGCTCACGCCCGATGGTAGGGATGTTTGTTGAGCAGCGACCAGGCACGGTAGATCTGCTCGGCCACCAGCACCCGCACCAGCATGTGCGGGAAGGTCAGCGGGGACAGCGACCAGACCCAGTCCGCGCGCTCGCGCACCGTGTCGTCCAGCCCGGCCGCACCGCCGATGATCAGCGCGACGTCACGGCCGGACTGCTGCCAGCCGGCAAGCCGTTCGGCCACCGCGCGGGTGTCGACCACCCTGCCGCGCTCGTCCAGCACGACCACCAGGGCCTGCGCGGGAACGGCGGCGAGCAGCGCCTGGCCCTCGACCCGGCGCAACGTGGCGGTATCCATCGCACGCGAGCGGGCCGGATTGGGCAGCGCCCGCAGCACCAGGGACAGCTCCCGGGGCAGGCGCGCCGCGTACTCGGTAAACCCCGTTGCCACCCAGTCCGGCATGCGCTGACCGATTGCGAGCAGATGCAGACGCATCAGGCCGGTCTCAGCGCCGCATGCGGCGCACCAGGTCCGGCCCCGGAACGGACCCGGACCCTGGCGACGGGGCAACGTCACCGCTTCCGTCTTCCGCGAGCCAGAGCTTCTCGAGATTGTAGAAGTCCCGAACCCTGGGCAGCATCACGTGCACGATCACGTCGTTCAGATCGACCAGCACCCACTCCTGGCCCTCCTGGCCTTCGATACCCAGGGCCCTGACCCCGGAATCCTTCGCCTTCACGACCACCGCATCCGCCAGCGATTTCACGTGCCGGTTCGAGGTGCCGCTCGCGATCACCATGTAGTCCGCCAGCGGGGTCTTGCCCCGCACGTCCAACACACGGATCTGCTGGCCCTTCATGTCGTCGAGGGCCTGGGTCACGAGATCGACGAGCCGTTCACTCTGCATGCATTCCTTCCTGGTCTGTGTTCACTCGGGTGGCGCGGAAACGTCACGGTAGAGGCGGTGCTCGGCAATGTAGCGCCGGACGCTGCCGGGCAGCAGAAACCGCGGGCTGCGCCCGGCGCGCAGGCATTCGCGAATGCCGGTCGCGGAGATGTCCAGCTGGGTCACCGGCTGGAAGAAGACCCGCCCCTGCGCACTGCGGCGCAGCAGCGCAACGGAATCGGTCGCTGGCGCGAGCTCCAGGTAGGGTGAATCCACCGCGGGCAAGGTCCCGGGGCGGTGGGCCACCACGATGTGAGCCAGCCGAGCGATCTCCCGCCACCGGTCCCAGCCGTGCAGGCCGGCAAAGGCATCCATCCCCATCACCAGCAGCAGCGGGCACTCGGGGCCGATCTCCGCACGCAGCTCAGCGAGGGTATCGACGGTGAACGACGGGCCGGGCCGCGCGAGTTCCCTGGCATCGACCCGGAACCCGGGCACCCCGCTGATCGCACGCTCGACCATCGCCAGCCGGTGATGCGGGGGGGCCTCCGGCGGCGGCCGGTGCGGAGGCTCACGACAGGGGATCAATCGCAGCTCGCTGAGGCCGAGCCACTCGCATACCTCGAGAGCCGGGCGCAGATGTCCGTAGTGAACCGGATCGAAGGTACCGCCAAGGACACCGATCACGAGTCCGCACGCCCCCGGGATGCCCGGTTTCCGTGGCCGCAGCGACGCGAGCGGTAACCGCTCACCCGCGCTTCCGTTCAGTTCCGCACATGCCCGTCGCCCAGCACCACGTATTTCTGGGTGGTCAGCCCTTCGAGCCCGACCGGACCGCGCGCGTGCAGCTTGTCGGTGCTGATGCCGATTTCGGCGCCCAGCCCGTATTCGAAGCCGTCTGCGAAGCGGGTGGAAGCGTTCACCATCACGGAGCTGGAATCGACTGCCCGCAGGAAGCGGCGTGCGGCGGACCAGTCCTCGGTGATGATGCTGTCCGTATGCTGGGAGCCGCAGGTGTTGATGTGGTCGATGGCCTGGTCCAGGGAATCCACCACCCGGATCGCCAGCACCGGCGCGAGGTATTCCTCGGTCCAGTCGCTCTCGGCCGCGGCACGGATGTCCGGCAGCACTGCACGGGTCCGCTCGCAGCCCCGCAGCTCGACCCCGTGCTCGCCATAGGCCTCCCGCAGCCGTGGCAGCATCTCCCCGGCACGGCCCTGGTGCACCAGCAGGGTCTCCATCGTGTTGCAGGTGCCGTAGCGCTGCGTCTTCGCATTCACCGCGACCGCGAAGGCCTTGTCGGCATCCGCGGCGGCGTCGATGTACACGTGGCAGACGCCGTCGAGGTGCTTGATCACCGGGATCAGGGATTCGCGGCTGACGCGCTCGATCAGTCCCTTGCCACCGCGAGGCACCAGCACGTCCACGTAGGCCGACATGCGCAGCAGCTCGCCGACGGCGGCGCGGTCGGTGGTAGCGACGATCTGTACCGCGCTCCGGGGCAGACCGGCGGCGACCAGCCCGGCCTGGATGATCCCCGCCAGCGCCCGGTTCGAGTGCATGGCCTCGGAACCCCCGCGCAGGATGGTCGCATTCCCGGACTTCAGACAGAGCGCCGCGGCGTCGACCGTCACGTTGGGCCGCGACTCGTAGATGATGCCGATCACGCCCAGGGGTACCCGCATGCGACCGACCTGGATCCCGCTGGGTCGGTAGGCCAGGTTGGTGATTTCCCCAACCGGGTCGGCCAGGGCCGCGACCTGGCGACAGCCCTCGGCCATCGCCTCGATGCGGGCATCGTTCAGAGCCAGCCGGTCCAGCAGTGCATCGTCGAGACCACGCGCACGACCGGCCTCGAGATCGCGCCGGTTGGCCTCCATCAGCAGCGCGCGCTGATCCAGCACCACGTCCGCGATCGCCATCAGCGCCGTGTTCTTGCGCCCCGGATCCGCCTCCGCCAGCTCGCGGGCGGCCGTCCGCGCGGCCTTGCCCAGCGACTGCATGTAGGCCGGGATGTCGGTGGGTATCGCTTCGGGTTGCAGGCTTGCGACGCTCATGCGGATCCTCTCTCCATTCCCTCCAGGGGTCGACCCGACAGGGCCGCCACCAAGTCTAGCAACTGCCTGCCCGCGTTGCCCGTCTCGCGCCCCTTGATCACGCGGTCCACCTGGGCCGCGCGCGCGAGCAGATCCCGCGCCGTGCCCGGCTGCACCCGTTCCAGTGCCTTGCGCAGCGCCGCCTGATCGGTCCCCCAGAAACCCTTCAGCACCTGCGCTGGCGCCTCGCCGGCGGCCCGACGTTCCGCAGCGACGGCCAATGCCCGGATGTCGCGGCTCAGCGCCCAGAGAATCAGCGGTTCTGGCTGCCCCTCGTCGAGCATCGTCCGCAGCATGCGCAGTGCGCGCGACGTTTGCCCGGAAAGGGCCGCGGGCGACAGCTCGAAGAGATCGAACCGCGCGGCATCAGCCAGCCCCTGCTGCAGGGTCCGGACATCAACCTCGGCGACGCCGGCGAGCGCCAGCTTCTCCACCTCCTGGCGCGCGGCCAGCAGGTTCCCCTCGACCCGTGCGGCCAGCAGCGCCAGCGCATCGGGCTGGATGGTCATGCCGGCCCGGCCCAGCCGCTCCCGGATCCACGCGCCGAGGCGCGCCGGCGGAACCGGACGCGCGTGCACGATCACCGCCGCCTTCTCCATGGCCCTGAACCAGGCGGTCTTGCGCATGTCCCGGTCGGGGCGGGGCAGCTGCAGCAGCAGCACGAGATCCGGCGCGGGCTGTTCCGCGTAGCGCTTCAGGTGCTCGCCACCGACCTTGCCAGGCTTGCCGGATGGCAGCCGCAGATCGATCAGGCCGCGCTCCGCGAACAGCGAGCGGTCGCGGACCGCGGCCTCGAAGGCGGTCCAGTCACCGCTGCCGGAAAGGTCGAGCACGGTGCGCGCGGCAAATCCGGCCGCGCGGGCCGCCGCGCGCACCGTGTCGGCCGCCTCCAGCGCCTGCAGCGGCTCCTCGCCGAGGATCAGGTAGATCGGCCGCAGCCCCCGCGCCAGCGCGCCGTCCAGTTGCAGAGGATCGAGGGGCAAGGCGGGCCTCAACCGGAGTCTGCGGCGGGATCTTCCGCAGGATCTTCGGCGCGCAGGTCGCCCATCACGGCCTGAATCCGCAGCAGGAGCAGCCGTTGCAGGTCGCGATCCATCGCCCGCGCGAGTTCCTCCTCGCGCTCGCTCTGGCTCAGCACCGCCGCGGCTTCAAAGACGTAGACCCGGCTCGCCCGCAGCGGACCCAGACTCCGTGGCTCGGCTACACCCGGCACACGCAGCTCGGCGTCCAGCACCCGCATCAGCTCATACTCGCTGATGCGGGCGGCACCGGTCACTGACAGGACCCGGCGGCGCTGCCGCAGCGAGAGCACCCGCAGTTCCGCGGCATCGGGTGAGCGCGCATCCAGGATCTCCACACCGGACGACCGCAGATTCTGCGCCAGCAACAGGTAGAAGGGGTCGCGAGCGCCCAGCCCGCCGATGTAGATCGGGTTCAGCTCCGGGGGCCAGTCGGGGGCGCCGCGCAGCTGGAATCCGCAACCGGCGAGCAGCAGCGCCGGAACGGCCAGCACCAGGCGTCGGCGCGGGTTCACGCGGGCCTGACCACCAGGTTCACCAGGCGCCCCGGCACCACGATGACCTTCACCACCTGCTGGCCCACGAGATGCCGCTGCACGTTCGCATCCGCCTGCGCGGCCGCCTCGACCGCCTCGCTCGACGCGTCGGCCGGGACCTGGATTTGGGCCCGCAGCTTGCCGTTCACCTGCACGGCCAGGGTCACCTCTTCGGCGACCAGCGCCGCTGCGTCGACCCGGGGCCAAGCGGCATCGACCACCAGGCCATGGTGGCCGAGAGACTCCCAAAGCCGCTGACAGATGTGCGGCACGATTGGCGCGAGCATCAGCACGAGGTCGGTCAGGCATTCCCGGCGCAGCGCGTTGGCTTCGGGCTCGTCCGGCGCCAGGCGGGACAGCTCGTTCAGCAGTTCCATGCAGGCCGCGATCGCGGTATTGAAGGTCTGTCGCCGGCCGATGTCGTCGCCGACCTTCCTGATGGTCTCGTGCAGCTTGCGGCGCAGCGCGCGGCCGGCATCGCCGAGCCGGGCGGGATCCGGTCGCATCGGCGTCCGCTGGCTGCAGCGGCACTCGAAGACCTGCCGCCAGAGACGTTTCAGAAAGCGGTGCGCGCCCTCGACGCCGGAATCCGACCACTCCAGCGACAGGTCCGGCGGCGCCGCGAACATCGTGAACAGCCTCGCGGTATCGGCGCCGTAGCGTTCAATCAGGGCCTGCGGGTCCACGCCGTTGTTCTTCGACTTGGACATCTTTTCCATGCCACCGACCCGCACCGGAGCGCCGGTGGATCGTTCGCGCGCGTCGACGCTCCCGTCGGCGGCCCGGGTGACCTCGACGTCGGCCGGGTTGATCCAGTCGCGACCGCCGTCGGCCCGCTCGCGGTAGAAGGTCGGCGCGATCACCATGCCCTGGGTCAGCAGGCGCGTGAAGGGTTCGTCGCTGTTCAGCAGACCCTCGTCGCGCAGCAGCTTGTGGAAGAACCGGGCGTAGAGCAGGTGCAGTACCGCGTGCTCCACGCCGCCCACGTACTGGTGCACCGGCAACCAGTGGTTGGCGCGCGCATCCAGCATTTCCTGGTGATTGTCGGCCGAGCAGTAGCGCGCGTAATACCAGGACGACTCGAAGAAGGTGTCGAAGGTATCGGTCTCGCGGCGCGCGGGTCGACCGCAGTCCGGGCAGACGGTTTCATGGAACGATGGCAGGCGGGCCAGCGGGGAACCCGACCCGTCCGGAACCACGTCCTCGGGCAGGACCACGGGCAGATCGGATTCGGGCACCGGCACCACGCCGCAGTGCTCGCAGTGGATCACGGGGATCGGGCATCCCCAGTAGCGCTGGCGCGAGATGCCCCAGTCGCGCAGGCGGTAGTTGCGCCGGCGCCGTCCGAGCCCGCGTTCCTCCAGCGCCTCCGCGATCGCCACGAAGGCCTGCTCGGAACTCAGGCCGCTGAACGTTCCCGAAGCCGTCAGCCGACCGTATTCGGTGAAGGCCTCGGCTTCGATGTCCCAGCCGCTGCCGTCGGCCGGCTCGATCACCTGCCGGATCGGCAGCCCGTATTGCCGGGCGAAGGCGTGGTCGCGCTCGTCGTGGGCCGGGACCGACATCACCGCACCGGTGCCGTACTCCATCAGCACGAAGTTGGCCACCCACACGGGGATCGCGTCGCCACTGATCGGATGGGTGACCTGGACACCCAGTGGGCGCCCAAGCTTCTCCATCGTAGCCAGATCCGCCTCGGCCACGCCGCGCCGGCGGCAGGACTCGACGAACGCCGCCAGATCGGGATTCCCGTCCGCCAGCCGCGCGACCCAGGGGTGTTCCGGCGCCAACGCCACATAGGTGACCCCCATCAGCGTGTCCGGACGAGTCGTGTAGACGGTCAGGGATTCGCCATCCGCGCCGACGAAGTCGAGCTCCACCCCCTCGGAACGTCCGATCCAGTTCCGCTGCATCGCGCGCACCTGGTCCGGCCAGCCGTCCAGGCCGTCCAGGGCCTCGAGCAGTTCATCGGCGTAATCGGTGATGCGCAGGAACCATTGCGGCATCTCGCGACGCTCGACCACCGCGCCGGAACGCCAGCCGCGGCCGTCGATCACCTGCTCGTTGGCCAGCACGGTCTGGTCCACCGGATCCCAGTTCACGGTGGCCAGCTTCCGATACACGAGACCCTTTTTCAGCAGGCGGACGAACAGCCATTGCTCCCAGCGGTAGTAGTCGGGGTCGCAGGTCGCGAGCTCCCGGCTCCAGTCATAGGCAAAGCCGAGGCGCTTCAGCTGGGTACGCATCTGCTCGATGTTCTGGCGTGTCCAGCGCGCCGGCGGTACACCGTTCGCGATGGCCGCGTTCTCCGCCGGCAGGCCGAAGGCATCCCAGCCCATCGGCTGCAGCACGCTGAGACCCTGCATCCGCTGGAAGCGCGCGATCACGTCGCCGATGGTGTAGTTGCGCACATGTCCCATGTGCAGCTTCCCCGATGGGTAGGGGAACATCGACAGGCAGTAGAAAGGCTCGCCCGCGGCGTCCTCCCGCGCCTCGAAGCAGCGGCTCTCCTCCCAGCGCTGCTGCACGGAGGTCTCGACCTGGACGGGATCGTAGCTTTCCTGCATCGGGGGTGGGTCCTGGGCTGAATCAAACCACCAGAATACCAGCCGCGAACGATCGCGACCAAGCTGGCGAACGGGTGGCGCCGGTGCGGCGCGATGGCATTCCGACGTGCTAACTTAGTCTCAGGAACGGCCAAGGAGACGAGGAGATGAGCGAAAACGGCAGCCCGCAGGAAGACCGCCTGGAGCAGGCCTACCGGGAGATGCTGGAACTGGTGGCCGAGGAACTCGAGGGTCTCTCGGACCGCAGCAGCGTCGCGCTGAACCAGATGCTGGAGAATGCCAGGAAACGGGTGGCCGAGGCGGAGCACCTCACGGCCGAGGAAACCGAGACGGTCATGGAATACGTCCGCCGGGACCTGCACGACCTCGGCGCATTCCTGGAGTCCAGCGAATCGGACTGGCGCAGCTGGCTGCGGATCGACCTGGCGCTGATCGAGGCCAGCCTGCTGAATGCGCTGAATACCGTCGCCGACAAGACCAAGTTGGAACTGGCCGCGCTCGCCGAGCGAGCCTACCGGGTGGGCGAGTGGCACACGGGCGAGATCACCGGACCGGGCGAGCTGACCTGCCTGGAATGCGGCGGGACCACGCACCTGTCCCGGGTCGGGCGAATTCCGCCCTGCCCGCACTGCCGGCACACACGGTTTCACCGCGGCGGACCGGCTCCGGAGGGCTCCGAGTAGAGGCTGGTCTCAGCGCCGGCGCCGGGGGCGCAGCGCGGGAACGAGCAGCAGCAGCGCCAGTACCAGCGCCGGCCAGGGGCCGAACCGGGCCGCTGGCGTGTGCCCCTGCTGCGGCTGGATTTCGCCGCGCAGCAGCTCGCGCGTGAACAGCCCGGTGCCTGCGGTGATCCGGCCCTCGGCATCGATCAGCGCCGAGATGCCGGTATTGGTGGCGCGGATCATCGGCCGCCCCATCTCCAGAGCCCGCACGCGGGCGATCTGCAGATGCTGGTGCGGTGCCAGCGTTGCACCGAACCATGCGTCGTTGCTCACGTTCAGCAGAAACCCCGCCTCCGGCAACGCCGTGCGGATGCGGCGCGCGTAGGCTGCCTCGTAACAGACGGAAAGGCCGGCCAGCTGCCCGGCCATCTCCACGAGCCCACGGCCTGCACCCGGCGTCAGGTCGGACATCGGGATGTCCAGCAGCCGGTCCAGCCAGGCGAAGCGGTCGCGCAGCGGCAGGTACTCGCCGAAGGGCACCAACTGGCGCTTGTCGTAGGTGGCGCCGCTGGGGATGTGCCGGATGCTGTTGTACATCGAGCGGTCGATCGGATCGTAGTCGAAGATGCCGGTCACCAGCTCCGTGCCCTGCGCCTCCAGACCCGCAGAGAACGGCTCCAGCACCGCATAGACCTCGAAGTAGAACGCCGGGATGGCCGTCTCCGGCCAGACGAGCAGATCCGCTCCCGCCGCCTCCCCGCTCATGCCGGTGTAGAGGTCCAGCGCGTGCTGTACCCCGTCGTCTTCCCATTTCCTGGCCTGATCGATGTTGCCCTGGACGATGGCCACCGAGATCGGTTCGCCGGCCGCGCGCACCCACTGCCAGGGCATTGCCGCCAGCGAGCCCGCGAGCAGCGGCACCAGCAGAAGCACGGCAGCCGCGAAACGCCCTGCGGTCAGCAGGACCAGGACCGCAGCCAGCAGCGTCACCAGCAACCCCGCGCCCGCCTCGCCCGCCAGCGGCAGCCAGAACCGGGCCGGGCTGTCCAGCAGCACGTGCCCGGTCAGCAGCCAGGGAAAACCGGAGAGCAGCCAGCCACGCAGGAGTTCCAGCAGCACGAAACCGGCGGCCAGCGCGAGCAGCCAGGACAGCAGAGGCACCCGGCCCAGGTAGCGCGCCGCGAGCCAGCCCAGCATTCCCGGGTAGAGCGCCAGGTAGAGCACGAAGAGTACCGTGATCAGCGTCGCCACCAGCCACGGCGCCTGCCCGAAGATCAGCAGGCTGTTGAAGATCCAGCTGACTCCGAAACCGAACAGGCCGAGACCGAAGGCGTAGCCGTGGCGGAATGCAGCACGGGGCTCCGCGCCGCGCAGCACGGCAAACCACAGTGCCAGTCCGACCGGCGCCAGCAGGAAGAGGTTGAAAGGCGCGAAGGCCAGCACCATCACGGCGCCGGCGAGAAACGACACCGCCGTGGCCAGCCAGCCGTTCAGCGGGCGACCGGAGAGCCAGAGCAAAGGTGGCGGCATGCCGCGCTGAGCCGGCGCTGGATCGGAACCGTTCATCCGGGAAGCGGCTCAGGCGGCCGCTGGATCGGCCGGCGGGCCCGGCTCTCCGACACGGCGCATCTCCACCAGGTGCAGGCGGCGGTTGTCGGCGCGCAGCACCCGGAATTCCATGCCGTCGAAAGTCACATGCTCCCCGCGTCTGGGCACGTGCCCGAACCGCGACAGCAACAGACCGCCGATGGTGTCGAAATCCTCCTCGCTGTAACCGGTCCGGAAAAAGGCGTTGAATTCCTCCATCGGCGTCAACGCCTTGATGGTGTAGCGGTCGCCCGGATGCTGCATGATCTGCGTCAGGTAGTCCTCGACATCGTGCTCGTCCTCGATCTCGCCGACGATCTGCTCGAGCACGTCCTCGATCGTCACCAGGCCCGCCACGCCGCCGTATTCGTCGACGACGATGGCCATGTGGTTGCGACTCAGCCGAAACTCCTTCAGCAGCACATTCAGACGCTTGCTCTCTGGAACAAAAACCGCCGGCCGGAGGATCTCCTGCATGTCGAAGGCTTCGCCGCTGCCATTCGGGAAGAAACGCAACAGATCCTTTGCCAGCAGAATCCCGACGACCTCGTCGCGGCTGTCGAGGATCACCGGAATGCGCGAATGGGCGGAGGCCACCACGTCGGGAACGATCTCCTCCAGGGTCGCATCGCGTCGCACGACCTCCATCTGCGCCCGAGGTACCATGATGTCGCGCACCTGCATGTCGGAGACGTTCAGCACCCCCTCCAGCATCCCCAGCGCCTCGGGGTCGATCAGGTCGCGCGCCTGCGCGGCCCGGAGGTTTTCGACCAGTTGCCCACGGTCGCGCGGCTCGCTCGAGAGAATGGACCCGAGGCGTTCCAGCAGGCCCCGCAGCGGAGGCCCATCGGTACGCTCGGAATCAGACATCGCCATCTGCTCCTGTGCCCAAGGATCGAGGACCCGGGTCCGATTCCCGACGCCCTCGCCCGGGGCCTGCCGGCGAACCCCGGCTTCGCAATCGGTGCGCCTCAAGCGCCGGGGCCGGGAGGCCCGGTTGCCGCGCCTGCGCATGCTCACTGCGCAGGTGGGCGTTCCAACGGGTTCCAGCCATGCTCAGCAGATCTCCGCGTACGGGTCCGGGTAGCCTAACCCGCCCAGTATTTGCCGCTCAATCGCCTCCATGATCTGCGCGTCTTCCGGTGTCTGGTGATCCAGCCCCTGCAGGTGCAGCATGCCGTGCACCACCATGTGCGCGAAGTGGGCACGCAGATCCTTGCGCTGCGCACCGGCCTCCTCGGCCAGCACGGGCGCGCAGAGCACGATATCCCCGATGAAGGCGGGACGGCCCGGCAACTGCGCCTCGGGTGGCGCCGGGAAGGACAGTACGTTGGTCGGATGCTCCCGGCCGCGGAACTCGCGGTTCAGGCGCTGCCCCTCCGCGCCGTCGACGACCCTGAGCACCACCTGCGCGGCCCCCCGACCACGCCAGGCGGCACGCGCCGCGCGGTGCAGCTTCGGGGCCGCCGGCCATCCGGCCCGAGGCAGCCCGTACTGCACCTGGACCTCAAGCATCGTTCTCGTGACCACCGTTGCCGGTTTCGGCCGCGTAGGCCTCGACGATGCGCTGCACCAGCGGGTGCCGCACCACATCTTCCGCCTGGAAGCGCGTGATGCTGACCCCTTCGACGCCCTCGAGAATCCGGGCCGCGTGGCGGAGACCGGAGAGCTGACTCCGCGGCAGGTCCACCTGAGTCACGTCACCGTTCACCACCGCGGTGGAACCGAAACCGATCCGGGTCAGAAACATCTTCATCTGCTCGACGGTCGTGTTCTGCGCCTCGTCGAGAATGATGAAGGCCTCGTTGAGCGTACGCCCGCGCATGTAGGCCAGCGGCGCGACCTCGATCACCTGGCGCTCCATCAGCCGGGCGACGTGGTCGAAGCCGAGCAATTCATACAACGCGTCGTACATCGGCCTCAGGTAGGGATCGATCTTCTGGGCGAGGTCCCCCGGCAGGAACCCCAGCCGCTCCCCGGCTTCCACCGCCGGCCTGACCAGCACCAGGCGCCGCACGCGGTCCTGTTCCAGTGCCGCCACAGCAGCCGCGACCGCGAGGTAGGTCTTCCCGGTGCCGGCAGGACCGATGCCGAAGCTGAGATCGTAGCGGGCGATCGCGGAGAGATAGCGCATCTGTCGCGGGCCACGGCCGCGAATCACCGCCCGGCGCAGCCGCAGCACCGGTTCACGCGGCTCGTCGCCCGGCAGGTCGGCGAGGTGGGCCGCCTGCAATGTCGTGTGCACCTGCTCCAGGCTGACAGGCTCCTCACGCGCCATCGCGTGCAGCTCCCGGATCAGCGACTCGGCCGCCGTCACCGCGGCCTCGGGACCGGTGACGTTGAAACGCGCGCCGCGGTTGTGCACGTGCACGCCGAGGCGCGACTCGATCAGCCGCAGGTGGGCATCCAGCGGGCCGGACAGGCGCGCGAGCGTCTCCTGGTCCCCGGGCTCCAGCGTGAAGTCAGTACGATTCTGCGGCATGTGCCTGGCGCCCGCCGGTATCGTCTCCCACGGCCGCGCCGGCCAGCACCCCGCGCAGCGAGTGCGGCTGCGCCTCGGTGATCAGCAGATCGGCCATGGTCCCGATCAGATCCGGCGGACCGTCGAAGTTCACCACCCGGTTGTTCGCGGTGCGCGCGGCCAGACGCGCCGGATCCCGGCGCGAGCGGCCCTCCACCAGCGCTCGCTGTACGCTCCCGACCATCGCCTGGTTGCGCAGCTGGCCCTGGGCCTCGAGCAGCGCCTGCAGTTCCTGCAGCCGGCGCTTCTTCACGGCCATCGGCACATCGTCCGGCAGGCCCGCCGCGGGCGTGCCCGGACGGGGGCTATAGACGAAACTGAAGGAGAAGTCGAAGTTCAGCTCTTCCACGAGGCGCATCGTGGCCGCGTGGTCGTCGTCGGTCTCCCCGGGGAATCCGACGATGAAGTCCGACGACAGGTCGAGATCGGGACGCAGCGCCCGCAACCGGCGGATCTTCGACTTGTACTCCAGTATCGTATGCCCCCGTTTCAT
>SKQM01000119.1 GCA_007119005.1 Thioalkalivibrio sp. | reverse complement strand
TCGATGATGTCGGCGCCGCCGTCGATCCGCACCCGGTGCTGTCCCGCCTGCTTGCGCGCTGCCCCCAGCCGCCAGTCATTGACGCCGTATTGGCCGATCGTCAGCAGCCGATCCTTGTCGCCGACCTTGTAGCGCAGCACAAACGACTTCGCGCCGGACGCGGTGATGCGCAGGCCGAAGCCGCGCGGGCTGTCGGGGTGGCTGTCGAATATCACCTTGTGCCCCTTGGCGGGCGCCTCCAGCCGTTTTATGTATTCGTCAGTCAGTCGCACGGGCATCGCCGGCCTCCTTTTGTGTCACACCTTTGTCACAGTCTAAATGGCTAATCAGCGTCTTGCAATGCGCGCCTATGACAAGATATGGCTATACCTAAGTGGCTGTCTGTAAACGCTTCTTTGACGAAAAGGCAGAAGCGGCGCTGGGTGCGGAATAGGTATCATAATCTGATTTGTAATCATAGGGTCTCGGGTTCGAATCCTGTCGCCGGCTCCATAAAAAGCACCCCGGACACCCGCTGGGTCGCCTGGCCCCGGGCTTTTGCCCCCCCATGCTGAGACATCCACGCTGGGACGATGCCGCGCAGCCCTGCGGGAGCATATTGGTTGGGAGAGCGATTATCCGGCCCTTTTTGAGGCCGAAAATGGCGGTTAAAGGCGATCTGGAGCCCTGAATAGGGACGTTTTGACAGCGAAATCATAAAGTTGGCTTGGTCCGACCCCCGGGGGCACTTGACACTGGGGCGCGCTGGCGTTTGCATGGGATGAGCGCCCTGCATGATGTGGAGGGATTGAGCCATGTCGACCGAACGTCGCTTGCCCGGATTCAGCACCTGCCAGCAGACGGCGGGTCCGCTCCTAGGCGCAGGCGATATCGCTGAGGACAGGGGCTCGTCCGTCGATGGCGCCTACCGGCGACCGGTAGAGCGGCCGTTTCGCCGCGAGGAACGCGGCGGGGTCACGCTGATCTTCGGGAGCCTGTCTTCCGCCCATGACCGCCTGCTGAAGGCCACGCTGCAGGGTCTCGGGTACCGGGCCGACCATCTGCCGATGCCCGGCCGGAGCGACTTCAAGACTGGCCGTGAGTACTGCAATCCCGGCCAGTGCAATCCGGTCTATTTCGTCACCGGCGCGCTGATCCGCTATCTCGAGCGGCTGCGCGACGAAGAAGGTCTGCCACCCGACCGGATCGCATCGGACTATGTGTTCGTCACGGCGGGTTCCTGCGGCCCCTGCCGTTTTGGCATGTACGAGGCGGAATACCAGCTGGCGCTGCGCAAGGCGGGCTTCGAGGGCTTCCGGGTAATCACCTTCGACAAAAAGGCCGGCGGAGACGGTCACGACCCGGGCGCGATCGGCGACGGCTTCGAAATGAACATGCGGCTTCATCGCGCGCTGCTGAACGCCCTGTTCGTCGCCGACGTACTCAATGCGGTAACGCACCAGCTGCGGCCCTACGCGGCCAATCCGAACAAAGTAGATGACATAATCGACACATGTCTCTGTTATTGCGAAAAAGTTTTCCGGGAGCGCAACTACTCGGTCGCACCCGGCCCGGTGTCCCACTGGCTCCGCCCGCTCACGCCCTTCCGGGCCGGGGAGGACGTCGCGCAGCTTCTCGCCCAGCCGCGTGAGCGTGACTACGTGGACGCCCTGCACCACTGCCGGAAGATCATCGAGCAGCACCTGCGGGTCGATCGCAGCACGCCGAAACCGGTGGTGAAGATCACCGGCGAGTTCTGGGCGCAGACCACCGAGGGGGAAGGCAACTTCCGGATGTTCCGCTTTCTCGAGGACGAGGGCGCCGAGGTGCGGGTCGAGCCGCTCGCCTCCTGGATCGACTACATGCGGCACAACTTGCACGCGTACCTGAAGGATCGCCGGGTGGTCGCCTGTGATCGGGCCCGCGCGGGGGGCGGCCTCTGGCCAATGCCCTGGGCCGGTGCCTGGCTGCGCTACCTGTTCCAGGACGGCCTGCTGCGACTCACCGGCATGCTGATGCGGCGCGAGTACGACCGACTGCGCGCGGCCCTGGGCGCCACCACACCTGCCCTGCCCCATCAGGGCCTGCTGCAGCGACTGGGCCACCCCTTCTATCACGCCCGCATCACCGGCGGTGAGGGTTATCTCGAGATCGCGAAGAACCTCCATGCCTTCCACCATGGTCAGGCGCACATGACGCTGTCGCTGAAGCCTTTCGGATGCATGCCCTCGACGCAGTCCGACGGTGCACAGGCGGCGGTGATGGGGCGTTACCCGGAGCTGAATTTCCTGCCGGTCGAGACCTCGGGGGACGGCGAGGTCAACGCCTATTCACGGGTACAGATGGCGCTGACCGAAGCCAAGGAGCAGTGCCGCCGCGAGTTCCAGCAGGCCCTGCGGGATGCCCACTGGACCCGGGAGGAGCTGGCGGAATTCGTCGGCCGGCACCCGGCGTTGAACCAGCCGCTGTACCGCATCCCCCAACGCCGTGGCGTGATCGGTACTGCGGCGAATCTCGCGTATCACGCGGCCACGCTGAGGGACCGCGAGGCTCGCGGACCCGTGCATCCGTTCCGGGGCGGCTGAGCAATGTCCTTCGACAGGCTCAGGACGAACGGCAAAGGGATGATTTCGTTCGTGGTGAGCTGGTCGAACCTCGAACGAAATCGATTCGTTCAGCGCCTCCTTGGCAAAAGCCCGGAATGGTGGATCACATCCGCCGGGCCGAGGGGGTGACGGTGACCCAGCCTCTGAACGACCGCACGACCGAAGTGCCCTCACGGGTGCCGGAATCCCTGGTGATCGGGCTCGACGTCGGCTCGACGACGGTGAAGGCGGTGGTGACCCGGGCGCAGGACGGTACTCCACTGTGGCAGGACTACCGGCGTCACGAAACCCGGCAGGCCGAGACGGTCCGGGAGTTCCTTGCGCGTATCGCGTCCGCGTTTCCCGATACATCCGCCGACGCATTCCGCATCTTCCTGACCGGGTCCGGCGGGTCTCCACTCGTCCCGCTGCTCGGTGGCCGCTTCGTGCAGGAGGTGCACGCGGTCGCGCTCGCGGTGGAGACCCGATATCCCGAGGTCAGAAGTGTGGTGGAACTCGGCGGACAGGACGCCAAGGTGATCGTGTTCCAGGACCTCGGCACGCGCGGGCGCAAGCGGACCGCGTCGATGAACGACAAGTGCGCCGGCGGCACCGGTGCAGTGATCGACAAGATCGCCGCCAAGCTGGGCATCCCGCAGGAGCGGATCGGCACGATCGAATACGCCGGACGCACACGCCACCCGGTCGCGGGGAAGTGCGGAGTCTTCGCCGAGACGGACATCAACTCCTTGCAGAAGCAGGGCGTGGACGTCGAGGACCTGATGGTCTCCCTGTTCGATGCCATCGTGCAGCAGAATCTCTCGGTGCTCACCCGGGGCCACACGCTGCGCCCCCCGGTGCTGCTGCTGGGCGGCCCCAACACGTTCATTCCGAGCCTGCAGGCGTGCTGGAGGCAGAATCTCGAGGCCCTCTGGCGGGAACGCGCCATCGACGCGGAACCGTCGCTGGACGGAGTCTCGGCAGCGGTACGGGTGCCCCCGCACGCCCAGTACTTCGCGGCCCTGGGGGCTGCGGAATTCGGGCGCAGAGAGCTTGCCGAGGCTCCGGACTCCGGGCGATACCTGGGCCTGGACCGGCTGGACGATTTCGTGAACCGCCGCGAGGGTACGCGGGCCAACGACCACGCACTGCCCGGCCCTGCCAGCGCACCGGAGGCGCTGGAAGCCTTCCTGAGCGAGTTCCGCACCGAACCCTGGGAGCCGCCGCTGCAAATGCTGGGGGACCGGGTCCGTGCCTTCGTCGGAATCGACGCCGGCTCGACCTCCACCAAGGGCGTGCTGCTCAGCACAGAAGGCGAGGTGTTGAACAAGGCCTATCGCCTCTCCCAGGACAATCCGATCCGGGATGCCGTGGCCATCCTCGAGGAACTCGAAGCTGCGGTCGTCTCCCGGGGCGGCCAGCTTGAAGTCCTTGGGGTCGGGACCACCGGCTACGCGAAGGACATCATCCGCGAGGTGCTGTGCGCGGACACCGCGGTGGTCGAGACCGTCGCGCACGCCCATGCCTGCGAGCACTTCTATCCGAACACCGACGTAATCGTCGATGTCGGTGGGCAGGACATCAAGCTGATGTTCCTGCACGACGGGCGCGTCCGCGACTTCCGTCTGAACACCCAGTGCTCGGCAGGCAACGGCTATTTCCTGCAGGCGACCGCGGCCGCGTTCGGGATCGAACTCGCGGACTACGCGCAGGCCGCCCTCGGTGCGGAACGGATGCCCGACTTCCATCACGGCTGCGCGGTCTTCCTGCAGTCGGACATCGTCGACTTCCAGCGCCGGGGCTGGCGCCGCAGCGAGATCCTCGCGGGCCTCGCGGCGGTGTTGCCGAAGAACATCTGGCTCTACGTCGCGCAGATCCCGAACCCGGCCGAGCTCGGTAGCCGGTTCGTGCTGCAGGGCGGCACCCAGCACAACCTGGCTGCGGTGAAGGCACAGGTCGACTACCTCCGCGCGCGCTTTCGCAAGGCGGGCCGGGACTGCGACATCCGCGTACACCGGCACTGCGGCGAATCCGGGGCGATCGGCGCGGCGCTCGAAGCTCGGCGGCTCCAGCGCGAACGCGGACAGAGCAGCCCCTTCATCGGCATCGACGCCGCGCGCAGGGTCCACCACCGCACACGGCGCGGCGAGGAGACCCGCTGCAACTTCTGCCGCAACCTCTGCCTGAGAACATTCATCGACCTGAGCTTCGACGATGCGTTCCTGGATCCCCTTTCCACGGAGACCCCCTCGCGAAGCGACGCCCCCGAACCGGTCGGGCACCGGCGGGTGATCGTCGCGAACTGCGAAAAGGGCGCCGTCGAAGACAAGGGGGCGCTGCACCGGATCAAGGCGGAGATGGACGAGACGGCCAAGCAGAACCCCAATTTCATCGAGGTCGCGGCGCGCGCCGCCTTCAAACCACCGGCGGTGAGCAGCGTCGCCGATACCCCTGCATGGCGCTGGTCGGCCCTGGCCTTCGGTGCATCCCGTGCCCGGCGCAGGGCGCGGGCCGCGCGCAAACGCGTCCGCATCGGCATCCCCCGGGTGCTGAACC
>SKQM01000061.1 GCA_007119005.1 Thioalkalivibrio sp. | reverse complement strand
TGATGTCCGGGCCGGTGATGGTTCAGGTGCTGGAAGGCGACAATGCGATCGCGCGGCACCGCGAGATCATGGGTGCGACCAATCCGAAGGAAGCCGCGCCGGGTACCATCCGCGCCGACTTTGCGGCCAGCATCGACGAGAACGCGGTGCACGGTTCGGACGGTCCCGATACGGCGAAAACGGAGATTGCCTTCTTCTTCGGCGACGACGGGATTTGCCCGCGTACCCGGTAGAGGTTAAAAGGAATCCCGGGCGGAACCCGGGATTCCCGGCCCGTCCGTGCAGCCTGGGTGACCGGGGCTGCACGGACGCGCAGGACCCCCGCGGTGTCGGTCGCCTGAATGCGCTTGCGCTTCCGGTGCATTAAACTAAGGGAATTAAGGGTCCACAAAAGAAGCCATGTCAGCAACCCCCGCCAATCCATTGAATCTCCTTGGAATGCCCCGCCCGCGATTGGCGGAGCAATTTGAGCGCTGGGGCGAGCGTGGTTTTCGCGCCACCCAGATCGTCAAGTGGATTCATCAGCGCGGTGTGACCGACTTCGGTGCGATGACCGACCTGTCCAAGTCCCTGAGGCAGCGCCTCGCGGATCTGGCGACCGTCGAGTTGCCCGAAATCGCGCTGGAACGCGGCTCGGACGATGGCACGGTGAAGTGGGTGATGCGCCTCGCGGACGGCAATGCGATCGAGACGGTGTTCATCCCCGAAGACGATCGTGGCACGCTCTGTGTGTCCTCCCAGGTCGGCTGCGCGCTCGACTGCACCTTCTGTTCGACCGCCCAGCAGGGTTTCAACCGCAACCTCACCGCCCACGAGATCATCGGTCAGATCTGGCTGGCCAACAGCCGGCTGCCGGTGCCGGAGGGCCGGTCGCGGGCCGTGACCAACGTGGTCTTCATGGGCATGGGAGAGCCGCTCGCGAATTTCGATGCGCTGGTGGACGCCATCGACCTCATGCTGGACGACAACGCCTACGGGTTGAGCAAGCGGCGGGTGACCGTCAGCACCTCCGGACTGGTGCCGGCGCTGGACCGTCTGGGCGAAGTGACCGACGTGGCGCTGGCGGTCAGCCTGCACGCGCCGAACGACGCCCTGCGTGATCGCCTGGTCCCGGTCAACCGGAAATACCCGATCCGCCAACTGCTCGACGCCTGTCGCCGGTACACCCGGGACGGCGGCCATCACCAGCGTGTGACGTTCGAGTACGTGCTGCTGGCGGGGATCAATGATCAGCCCGAGCACGCGCGGCAATTGATCGAGCTGCTGCAGGAGATTCCCTGCAAGATCAACCTGATTCCATTCAATCCGTTTCCCGGCTCACCGTTCGTGCGGCCCTCGATGACCGCGGTGCGGGCATTCGAGCGTCTGCTCGCGGACGCGGGTTTCGTGACCATCGTCCGGCGCACCCGTGGTGACGACATCGACGCCGCCTGTGGACAGCTGGTCGGCCAGGTCAGCGACCGTAGCAATCGCCCGGCACGCATGATCCGCCTGCACGCGGAACTTCCCGTGCGGCTCGGGGCCACCGCATGAGCATCGCTGGTGCAGCGTGGACCGGGCACGTGCCGAGCCCTTCGATCCGTTCGTCGTCGGGCAGGCTGGGCGCTGACGGAATCTGCGATCGCGATGTTCGACTCAGCGACTCGGCAATGAGCCAGGCGACAGCGTTCGCCCTGAGCCTGTCTAGGGGCCTTGGCCTCGGCCGGACTGCAGTTCTCGTCGGGTTCTGGCTCTTCGTGGCCAGTCTGCTCGCCGGGTGTGCGGGGATTCAGCCGCAGGCCACCGCGGATCAGAGACGCGCAGCGGAGGTCAACGCTGAACTGGGGATCAGTTACCTGCGGCAGAATGATCTGGCTCAGGCCCAGCGCGCGCTGGATCGTGCGATCCAGTTCAATCCCCGGCTTGCCATGGCCCACCTGGGAATGGCGTCGCTGCGCGAAAGGCAGGGTTCGATCGACGCCGCGATCGAGCACTACCGGATAGCGCTGTCCCTCGAGCCGAACAATCCCTATGTCCAGACCAACCTGGGGGACCTGCTCTGCCGTCAGGGCAAGATGGCCGAAGGGCAGGTGCTCCTGGCCAAGGCGATTGCGAACCCGTCGTATGCCGCGCGACACGTCGCGTTGCTGAGCGCCGGGCTCTGTGACCTCAATCTGGGCGAAACCGAGCGGGCCGAGCGCAGGATGCGTGAAGCGCTGCAGATCGAACCCCGGTATCCGGACGCGCTCTTCGAAATGGCCCGCCTGACCTACGCGGATGGGCGGCCGTTCCAGACGAGGGCCTTCCTGTCCCGACTCAGCGCTTTGGGGGTGGTGGCGCCGGAATCGCTCCTGCTTTGTTACAAGGCGGAGACGCAACTCGGAAACGGCCTGGATGCACACCGCTGTGCGGAACGGTTGAAGCGCGATTTCCCCGAGAGCGAGGAGGCCGCCGAACTCCGGCGCCTGGAGCAGGCCCGTGGCTGAACGCAAGGACAAGGATCCCGTCTTCGGGCGGCTCGACGATCTGGACGAAGTCTCCAGTCTGCCGCTGGGGCTGCGCAATGGCGGCCCCGCGTCCCGAGGGGATGAGGCCGACCCGAAGGCTGACCCCGCCAAGGAACCCCGGCGGCGCGGGCGCCGTGAGGACAGCGTGGAGCCCGGGCCGGCGATATCGGTCGTCAGCAGCCTCACCAGCCGCACGCAGTCCGCGCCGGTCGAATTCGACGAGTCCGCCCCCGGACACCCCGGGGCCGCGATGCGCTTCGCCCGCGAGAGGCTCGGGCTCGACACCGCCGATCTCGCGGCGCGCACACGCCTGTCCCGCAGGATCATCGAGGACCTCGAGTCCAATCGCTTTAACTCGATGCCTCCGGCTTACGTGCGCGGCTACCTCCGGGCGGTCGCGCGGGAACTCGAGGGCGACGCCGATGGCTGGATACGTGCCTACGAGGGGCTGGGCTTCTCGGAACCCGTTCTCAAGGCCACGGTGCAGCAGACGTCCACCCGCTGGGGGCTGAGCCGCGGAATCTGGGGCCTGATGGTCGGGGCCATCCTGGCTTCGGCCGTTGGGCTGGGCGTCTATGCCTGGACCGAGGGCGACGGGGCGAACCCGCTGGCCGGCCTGACGGGCTGGGTCAGCGACACGGCTCAGCGCTTCCGAAGGGCTGCGCCTGAATCCGATCCGGCATCCGATCCGGCGTCGGAGCCAGCGGAGGAACTCCTCTGGGTGCCTGGCCCGGAAGCCGCGGAGGAGTTGCAGTGGCTGCCCGGCGTGGAGCCTGCCGGGCCCTCGGGCGAGGCGCTGGAGTTCGACGCCGAAGAATCCGTCGAGCCGGAAGCCCTGCTGCCGGAACCCGAATGGCCGGCTCCACCGGTGGAGCCGGCCGTCGCCGCCGACGAACCCGATCCTGCGCCGGCGCGGCGGGAATCCGCGGTCACCGAGCCCGCCGCGCCGGCGGCCGTCACGACTACGGCTTCACCTGAGCCCCCGCTGGCTGAACCCCCCGAACCTCGACCCGGAGTGATCCCCGAGCCGGAACGGTCGGCAGCGCTGGAGGCTCCGTCCATCATGGCAGCCCCGGCTCCGACTCCGGCGCCGCGGTCAGCGCTGGAGGCTGCGTCCATCTCTGCAGCTCCGGCTCCGGCCCCGCGCCCCGCCGAAGCGGTGACCGGAGAGAGAGCCGCGTTGAGTCTTGCCTTCGAAGGAACGTCCTGGATCGAGTTGCGTTCGGCCTCGGATCGGGTGGCGCTGCGCGGCATCTTCCACGCGGGCGACGAGCGCAGTGTCGTGGTGGAAATGCCTGCGCGGATCATCCTCGGCAATGCCCCCGCGGTGCGGCTGAGCCGGGACGGCCGCCCTGTCGCGCTGGAACCGCACACGCGCGAGGATCGCACGGCCCGATTCAGTCTGGGCGCCGACTGATGCGCCCGTCGCGGATCTGCGGCGCCGGCTTGGCGGGGTCGGCATGAAGGCGATTCAGTCGATCCGGGGAATGCACGACATCCTGCCCGACGCGGCGCACGCTTGGCAGGACCTCGAGGATCGCATCCGCCGCCTTCTCGAAGCCTACGGGTACCAGGAGATCCGCCTGCCGGCGGTCGAGTTCACGGAACTCTTCGCGCGTTCCATCGGCGACGTCACCGACATCGTCGAAAAGGAGATGTACACGTTCGAGGATCGCAACGGCGATCTGCTCAGCCTCAGGCCGGAAGGCACCGCCGGCTGCGTTCGCGCCGGCATCGAGCATGGTCTGCTGCACAACCAGGTGCAGCGGCTCTGGTACAAGGGGCCGATGTTCCGCCACGAACGGCCGCAGAAGGGCCGGTACCGTCAGTTCCACCAGGTCGGCATCGAGGTGTTCGGAATCCCCGGCCCGGATGTCGATGCGGAACTGCTGGCCTTTACGGCCCGCCTCTGGAAGACGCTCGGACTGCGCAACCTTCGCCTGGAGATCAACACCCTGGGCACGCCGGCGAGCCGCGTGCGTTACCGCGACCGGCTGATCGCCTATTTCGAGTCCCATCGGGATGCGCTGGACCCCGAGGCACTGCGCCGGCTCCACGAGAACCCGCTGCGCCTTCTGGACAGCAAGCACCCCGACACTGCTGCAGTGGCCCGCGCCGCGCCGACGCTGCTGGATGATCTGGACGCGGAGTCCCGCGCGCACTTCGATACCCTGCTGGCGCATCTCGACAGCCTGGACATCGCCTACACGCACAATCCCCGCCTGGTGCGCGGCCTGGACTACTACACGCACACGGTGTTCGAGTGGATCACCGACGAACTCGGCGCCCAGGGCACGGTCTGCGCAGGTGGTCGCTACGACGGTCTGGTCGAGCAGCTGGGCGGGCGTGCCACCCCGGCAATCGGGCTGGCGATGGGGCTGGAGCGGCTGGTGGCGCTGCTGATCGACCAGGAGGTGGCCAAGCAGCCTGCGGGGCCGGACATCTACCTCGTCGCGCCCGGCGGTGCCGGGGCCGGCCCCGAGGCCCTGGCTTTCGCGGAGCGGCTGCGCACTGAGCTGCCGGCTCTGCACCTGGTGCTGAACTGTGGCGGTGGCAGTATGAAGGCGCAGATGAAAAAGGCCGACAGGACGGGTGCCCGCTACGCGGTTATCCTTGGGCCCGACGAAATTGCCGCGGGCACGGTCGTAT
>SKQM01000167.1 GCA_007119005.1 Thioalkalivibrio sp. | reverse complement strand
TCTGATCGGGGCACGACCCGAGCTTTCAGACCCGCTGGAGACCTTCGCCCATGCCTACAACCGCCTGCGCTACGCCGACCTGAGCCCGCCCGAAAGGGCGGACTGCGAGCAGCAGCTGCGCAGCGCTTTACAGGCGATTCGTCTCAGGCGCACATGGGCCACGCAAAAAAAACGCCGGGAAACCACCCCGGCGTCGATACCCGCTCCCCGGTGATCCGAGGGAGGTTCAGGCCGCGTCGTGACGGAAGATGAAGTGGTGACGCGCGCGGCGCTCGTCCTGGCGCCTCGCGACCTTCTGCACCTCGGGACGGTTGGCGAACTGCGCCAGCGTGATGCCATCGAGGAAATCGTGCAGCTGCTGGCTGAGATCGTCCCAGAGTTCGTGGGTCAGGCAGCGCTCGCCCTGCTGGCAGTCCTTGTGGCCCTTGCAGCGCGTCACGTCCACGGACTCGTCCACGGCCATGATGATGTCGGCGATGCTGATCTGGTCGGCGCGCTTGGCGAGACGGTATCCGCCCCCCGGTCCGCGGACACCTTCCACCAGGCTGGCCTTGCGCAGCTTCGCGAACAGTTGCTCAAGGTAGGACAGGGAAATTCCCTGGCACTGCGAAATATCGGCCAGTGTCACCGGTCCAATCCGATCGTGGATGGCCAGGTCCATCATGGCGGTGACCGCGTAGCGGCCCTTGGTTGACAACTTCATAGACGTCGCCTCCGGGGATGGATGCAATGCATGGGTTGATGGTTTCCGTTTCGGCTTTCGAATCCATTCCGGTTTTCTTGACCACCTTAGTCAAGAATAATTCCATCATCCATGCAGGCGAATAACCAAAGACCACAATAGCATGAGGCCTATTCCCGGTCCATTTATGCAGGCGGAGGCTCCTGTGGGCGGCGAACCCTCTCCGCGATCCGGCGCCGGTAGCAAACCCATCGGCCACAGGGCTGGCCTCCTGCAGGACGGGGCCGGGAACCCGGTGGGAGGCGAGCCCTCTCGGCGACCTTCGGCGGTCTTCAGGGGGCCTCAGCGAGGATCAGGACCAGGGAATGCAGGGGCACGCGGGGGAACAGCGCAACGATGTCCTGATTGCGCATGCGGACGCAGCCGTGCGAGGCCGGCATCCCGATACGACCCTCTTCGTCCGTGCCATGGATGTAGATGTAGCGGGCCAGACTGTCGACTTCCCCGCCACGATTCAGCCCCTCCTCCAGACCCTCGAGCCAGAGGATCCGCGAGGTGATGCGGTCACCGGGGCCGCGCTGCCCGGGTTCCGACAAGATCGGCGCGATCTCTCCGGTATCGCTGCGACCCCGGAAGATCGTACCCGCCGGCGCGGCATCGCCGATCCGCTGCGCCACCCGATGCAGGCCCAGCGGTGTCTGCTCGCTGCCTTCACGGCTCCCGACCCCGCGCTCGGCCGTGGACACCGGGAACTGCTCCACCGGGTGCCCCGGTTCCAGCACGTACAGGCGCTGCTGGTCCACACGCACGACCAGCACCGGGCGACCCCAGCCCCCTGGCTCTCGGACCAGGGCATCGCGCGCCACCCGCTGCAGCCAATCACTCTCAGCCGCGGAGAGTTCCTCTGTCGAGCGTTCCATGGTCACTTCTTGTTGGCGAGATCGAGCACCTCGCCGCTCGTGGGCTCGGAGACACTGCCGTCCGCCCGCAGCGATGCCAGATGGTCGAGGTAGCCGGGCGCCAGGCCCGTCACGTACTCCCCGGTGAATACGGAACAGTCGAACTTGCCGATGTTCCGGTTGCCCCTCTGCACCGCCGCAACCAGATCGTCCAGGTCCTGGTAGATCAGCCGATCGGCAGCGATCGCGGTGCAGACCGCGTCCTCGTCGCGCCCGTGAGCGATCAGCTCGTTCGCCGCCGGCATGTCGATCCCGTAGACGTTGGGAAACCGCACCGGCGGGGCCGCCGACGCGAAATACACCTTGCGCGCGCCGGCCTCGCGCGCCATCAGCACGATTTCCCGGGAAGTGGTCCCGCGCACGATCGAGTCATCGACGAGCATCACGTTCTTGTCCCTGAACTCCAGCGAGATCGCGTTCAGTTTCTGGCGCACCGATTTCCGCCGCCGTGTCTGCCCCGGCATGATGAAGGTGCGGCCGATGTAGCGGTTCTTGATGAAGCCCTCGCGGTACTTGATACCGAGTTCGTGAGCCATCTCGAGGGCGACCGTGCGGCCGGTGTCCGGGATCGGCACGACCACGTCGATATCATGATCCGGCCAGATCCGACGGATCTTCTGGCCCAGTCGGGTGCCCATGCGCATCCGCGCCCGATGCACGAAGATGTTGTCGATCACGGAATCGGGGCGCGCGAAGTACACGTGTTCGAAGATGCAGGGGTTCAGTGCCGCGTCGGGTGCGCAGCATCGGGTGGCGACCTCGCCGTCCGGCGTGATGAAGATGCCCTCTCCGGGTCCGAGGTCGCGCTCCAGCTCGAAACCCTGCGAGTCCAGGGCGGCGCTCTCGGAGGCCACCATCCATTCCACGCCGCCCGGTGTCTCCCTGCGCCCGTAGACCAGCGGACGGATTCCGAACGGATCGCGGAAGGCCACCAGGCCGCGACCCGCAATCATGCCGACCACCGCGTAGGCCCCCTCGGCCCGCTGGTGCACCCGCTCGATGGCGTCGAAGACCGCGTCGGCCGTCAGGCCGTCGTCCAGGAAACGCAGCAGCTCCTGGGCGAATACGTTGAGCAGAATCTCCGAATCCGAATCGGTGTTGATGTGTCTGCGGTCCGTCGCGAACAGCGCCTGCTTCAGCTCCCGCGCATTGATCAGATTACCGTTGTGTCCCAGCGTGATCCCGAATGGCGAGTTCACGTAAAACGGCTGCGCCTCGGCGGAACTGGAGGTGCCAGCGGTCGGATAGCGCACGTGTCCGATGCCCATGTTCCCAAGCAGGCCGCGCATGTGCTGCGCCTGAAAGACGTCCCGGACCAGGCCGTTGTCCTTGCGCAGATGGAGGCGCCCCTGTCCGTCCGAGGTGACGATGCCGGCGGCATCCTGGCCCCGGTGCTGGAGGACCAGCAGCGCGTCATAGAGCAGCTGATTGACTGCCGCGGCGCCGACTACACCTACGACTCCACACATGGCGACTCCATTGCGCTATCGGGCACTGGCCCTGGATCATTCCTCTTCGGGAACGCCCCGCAGACGCTCCTGGATCGATTCCGGCACCTGGTCCAGAACCCATCCCACGATGCGCTCGAACTCGGGCACCAGGCGACTCTCCTGCCACCAGGACTCCTCGGGAACGAGCGTCAGGGAGGCGAGGAAAACGAGCAGCGCAACGATCAGGATCCCCCGCAACAGCCCGAACACGATTCCGAGGGAGCGGTCGGTCCCGGTCAGACCGGTGCCCCGGACCACGCGGGTCGCCACGATCCCGATCACGCCGCCGACGATCAGGACCAGGATGAACAGCACGGCAAAGGCGATACCGAGGCGCAGGGTCTCGTCACTGAGCGCCGCGGGCAGGTAGGCAGCCGCGGCCCCGGAGAAGCGGATCCCGACCCAGATCGCGACCACCCAGGTGAGTACCGAAAACACCTCGCGCACAAATCCGCGATACAGGCTGATCAGGCCTGAGATGGCAATGAGCGCGATGAATAAGAAGTCAATCCAGTTCACGTCACCCGACTCTCGTCCTCGTTGCCCGTGACCGCAGCGGGACGCGGTCGCGACCCCGCCCGCCAGCGACCGGGCGCGCTAGTCTACCCCAGACCGGTCGCCGAATCGCGACCCCCTGGCACACCCGTGCCGCACGAAGGCGCGTCACGGGTGGGCGACCACGATGCCGGACACGTCCATCCTGCGCTGCAGTTCGTCCCGCAGCTGCAGGGCCTGGTCCCTCTCCGCCCGCGGACCTGCCTTCACCCGCCAGACGTCGCGGCCGTCGGCCTTGCCACGCTCAACGAAGACGGTGAATCCGGCCTCGCGCAGCCGCTGTGCCTGCTCGCGTGCATTCACTTCGCGGCCGAAGCTGCCGACCTGGACCGCCCAGCCAACCCGTGCCGCCGCCGGTTCCGCAGGCGACGGCGCCGGCCGCGCAGCGGGGGCGCGGGCCTCGGGGACCGGTGCGGGGGGGGCAATCTCCGGTGTGGCAACGACTGGCGCTTCTTCGCCGGAAATGCTCTCGGCAGCCGGGCGGCGGAGATCTCCCGCGGGAGCCGACGGGGTATGTGGCTCGACGAACAGCGGGCGGTCCGGGATCGGTCTTTCCAGGCCCTGCATGGCTTCATAACCCGCCCCGTCGAACAGCCAGGGCAGGAACAGCACCGCGAGAAAGATCAGGACGATTGCCCCGACCATCCGGTAACGTACGGGTGCTTCCATGCTCATGAGCGGCGGGGTTCTCCGTTGCCTTCGCATACGCTCGTCCAGGCGGCTGAACGCCGCCGCGGGATGCCGGAATTGGAACACGGATTCATGGTCGGCGACGGGTCACACTACGGTTGCAGAACGGACGCCGCGAATGGCGGGTGGCATCCAGCCAGACCCGGCGAGTCGACAAGTATACCGGTCCCGGGATGGATTTTCCGACCTGCGCGGCCCCGGCAGCGGTCCGCGCATCAGGCCGGTGCCGCCTGCCGCAGTTCGGGTTCGAGACGTTCCATCACGGCCTGCACGGTCATGAAGGAGCCGAAGACCACCACGCGCCCCTCGGGACCGGCATTGGCAACCCCGGCCGCGATCGCAGTGACGGGGTCCACGGCCGGGATCACCCGCGCCCCCGGCAGGGAAACGAGTTCCGCGGCCAGTGTCTGCGCCGGCAGCGCACGGGCCACGGGGATGTCGATCGGGATCCAGACATCCACCTGCGCGCTCAAGGCCTCTAACATCGGGCCCCGCTCCTTGTCCGCCATCACGGCCACGATCGCAGCGACGGGTCCGGACACGGGATGCGCGGCAAGCCAGCGCGACAGTTCCCGCGCCGACTGCGGATTGTGGGCCACGTCCAGCAGCCACTCCGGGCTTCCTGGCAGGCGCTGGAGCCGGGCCGGCGGGGAGGCTGACACTCCGGCGCCAAGGATGGCCGGGGTCAGCTGCGGCTCCAATCCCAGCAGGTGCAGGATTGCCAGTGCGGTCGCCACATTCCGGCCGCGCGCACCCTGCAGTTGCGCAAGCTCGCCAGGGTCAAGGCCCAGATTCGTCGTCCTGCCGCCCCAGGACCAGCACCCGCCGGCAATCTCCGTCTCCAGTCGGTAGTCCCTGCCGAGACGGCAGATGTTCGCTCCGAGACCGAGCGCCGCCTCGAGCACGCTGGCGGGAGGCATCTCCTCGCCCAGAACCACCGGACGACCGGCACGGATGATTCCCGCCTTCTCCCGCCCGATCTGCTCGCGATCGTCGCCGAGCCAGGCCTGGTGATCAAGATCGACGCAAGTGATCGCCGCAACATCCGCGTCCCAGAGATTCACCGCGTCGAGCCGCCCGCCGAGCCCCACCTCAAGCACCTGGAAATCCACCCGACGCTCCCGGAACAGCCATACCGCGGCCAGGGTGCCAAACTCGAAGTAGGTCAGGGACTGGCTTCCCCGGGCCGCATCGGCGGCGGCGAACGCGCGGCACAGATCGGCATCGGATGCCGGGGCCCCGTCGATGACCACGCGCTCGTTGTAGCGCAGCAGGTGGGGAGACGTGTACAGACCGACCCGAAAGCCGAGCGCCAGCAGCAGGGCTGCAACCACGGTCGCGACCGTCCCCTTTCCATTGGTGCCGCCAACGACCACCGTAACCGGTGGTTTCTCCCGCAGACCCAGCGCGTCCGCCACCGCAGCCACGCGTTCCAGCCCCAGGTCGATCTTCTTCGGGTGCAGGGTCTCCTGCCAGTCCAGCCACTGCTGCAGGGTAGGGAAACGCATCGGCAGGGAGCCCACCGGTTCGATCAGCTGGGAAAGCTTGCACAGGAGCGGGCGCCAGCCGCCCGCGACGGCACGGGGCTAACGATCATGGCCTGACAAGCCAGACCCCACTCAGCCAGGTTCCCGAAAGTCTTCCGGACCGGCCGGCCCGCCCGTCCCCGGATCCCCCGCGTGGGTGCCTGCAGTCCCTGCGGCCGGTTGGGTGGCGGTGGGAGGCGGAATGTGGTGGGTAAACATCGCGAGCAGCGACGCCAGGCGGGCGCGCATGTCCCGGCGATCGATGATCAGATCGATCGCACCATGCTGCAGCAGGAACTCCGAGCGCTGGAAGCCCTCCGGAAGGGTCTCCCGCACGGTCTGCTGAATCACCCGCGGGCCGGCAAAGCCGATCAGCGCCTTGGGCTCGGCGGCGTTGATGTCGCCCAGCATCGCAAGACTGGCCGACACGCCGCCCATGGTCGGGTCGGTCATCACCGAAACGAAGGGTACGCGCGCCTCGCGCAGACGGGCCAGGGCGGCACTGGTCTTCGCCATCTGCATCAGCGAAAACAGTGCTTCCTGCATGCGTGCGCCACCGCTGGCGGAGAAGCAGACCATCGGAATGCGTTCCTGCAGCGCCCGTTCGGCGCCACGGACGAAGCGCTCGCCGACAGCGGAGCCCATCGACCCGCCCATGAAGAAAAAGTCGAACGCGGCGGCGACGATCGGCGCACCTTCCAGTTCTCCGCGCATCACCACCAGCGCGTCCTTCTCGCCCGTGGCCTTCTGCGCGGCCACGAGACGATCGCGATATTTCTTGCTGTCCCGGAATTTCAGCACGTCGGAAGCTTCGACGGCCGCGCCGATCTCCTCGCGCGGGCCCTCGTCGAGGAAGATCTCCAGGCGCCGGCGCGCACCCACCCGACGATGGTGGCCGCACTTCGGACAGACATCGAGATTCCGCTCCAGCTCGGGACGGTAGAGCGTTGCGTCGCAGCCCTCGCAGCGCACCCACAAGCCCTCGGGTACCGTACGCTTGGTGATGCTGTCGGTACGGATGCGCGAGGGCATCAGCTTTTCAAACCAGCTCATGGGCTATTCCTGTCCTCCGTGCGGCGGCATCTCCCGGGTCAGACGGCGGCGGGCGCCGCGTCCGCCCGTGCAGCATCCATCGCCGTGCGCATTTCGCGGGCCAGCTCCGCAGCGGCTGCGCGGAACCGCTCGGGGGCGTCGGGGTACTGTTCGGCAAGGCGGACGATCGCGCTGCCCACCACCACCGCATCGGCTACCCGGGCCACCGCCCCCGCAGTCGCTGCGTCGCGGATTCCGAAACCCACACCCAGTGGGAGCTCCGTGATCGCGCGAATGGCCCCCAGACGCGCGCCGAGCGCAGCGGGATCCAGGCTCTGGGCACCGGTCACGCCCTTGAGGGAAACATAATAGATGAAACCGCGTGCGGCGGCGGCTACGTGACTCAGGCGGGCATCCGCGGTGGTCGGGGCCACGAGGAAAATCGGGTCGATTCCGGCCCGCTCCAGCAGGCCTGTCAGGTCATCGCTCTCCTCCGGGGGAAGATCGACCATCAGCACGCCGTCCACGCCGGCCTCCGCGGCCGCGCTGGCGAAGACCTCCGCACCCATTCGCTCCACCGGGTTCAGGTAGCCCATCAGCACCACCGGCGTCTCCGAATCGGTCTGGCGAAACTCGCGGACCATCGCCAGCACGTCGCGCAGCCGCGTGCCATGGGCCAGCGACCGCTCGCAGGCGAGCTGGATCACGGGCCCGTCGGCCATCGGGTCCGAGAAGGGAACGCCGAGTTCGAGCAGATCCGCCCCGGCCGCGACCAGGTCGTGCAGCAGCGGCACCGTCACGTCCGGAGCTGGATCGCCCGCGGTCACGTAGGGGATCAGCGCCGCTCGTCCGCTGGCCCGGGTCTCGGCAAAGCGTTTGGCAATCCGGCTCACAGTTCGATCCCCTCGAGGCGCGCGACGGTGTTCAGATCCTTGTCCCCGCGCCCGGACAGGTTGATGATCAGGCTCTGGTCGGGTCGCATCCGTGGCGCGAGATCAAGCACATGTGCGATCGCGTGGCTGGTCTCCAGCGCCGGGATGATGCCCTCGGTACGGGTCATGCGATGGAACGCACGCAAGGCGTCATCGTCGGTGACCGACACGTAGGTCGCCCGCCCGAGGTCCTTCAGCCAGGAGTGCTCCGGCCCGACCCCAGGATAATCGAGCCCGGCGGAGATGGAATGCGTGGCGATGATCTGCCCATCGTCATCTTCCATCAGGTAGGTCCGGTTGCCGTGGAGCACGCCGGGCCGCCCCGCGCAGAGCGGCGCCGAGTGCCGGCCCGAAGCGATGCCCTCCCCGCCGGCCTCCACGCCGATCATCGCGACCGATTCGTCCGCAAGGAAGGGATGAAACAGACCGATCGCATTGGACCCGCCGCCCACACACGCGACCAGCGCGTCCGGCAGCTTCCCGGTCATTTCCAGGTGCTGCGCGCGCGCCTCGCGGCCAATCACGGACTGAAAGTCGCGCACCATGGCCGGGTACGGGTGTGGCCCGGCAACCGTGCCAATGATGTAGAAGGTGTCGTCGACGTTGGTCACCCAGTCGCGCATCGCCTCGTTCAGCGCGTCCTTCAGCGTGCGCGAGCCCGATTTGACCGAAACCACGTCGGCACCGAGCAGGCGCATGCGGTAAACGTTCTGAGACTGGCGCTGGATGTCCTCGGCGCCCATGTACACGACACACTCGAGTCCGAGCCGGGCGGCCACCGTGGCCGAGGCGACCCCGTGCTGGCCGGCCCCCGTTTCGGCGATGATCCGGGTCTTGCCGAGGCGCTTGGCCAGCAGTGCCTGACCGATCGTGTTGTTCACCTTGTGCGCACCGGTGTGATTCAGGTCTTCCCGCTTCAGGTAGACCTGTGCCCCGCCCAACTCCCGCGACATGCGCTCGGCGTGGTAGAGCGGACTCGGGCGTCCGACAAACTGCTTGAGATCGGTATCCAGTTCCGCGAGAAACTCCGGGTCCTTCATGTATTTCTCGTAGACCGCCTGGAGTTCGTCCAGCGCACCCATCAGCGTTTCGGCGACGAAACGGCCACCATAGGGCCCGAAATGCCCGCGCGCATCCGGAAACGCCGCCCAGTCGACTGCCTGCTTCAATTCACTCACGTTCCACCTGCCTCACCCTGTTCACAAATTCCCGCACCAGCCGAGCATCCTTCCGCCCGGGTGCGGACTCGACGCCGGAACTGACATCGACCCCGAAGGGCCGGGTCACCGCCAGCGCCTCGGCGACGTTACCCGCATCCAGCCCACCGGCCAGAAGCCAGGGCCGATCCAGCGGACCCGGAATCCGGCTCCAGTCGAAGCGCTGGCCCGAACCTCCCATCTTGCCGCCAGCGTGGCTGTCGAGCAGAAAACCCCGCGCCGCGGGGTGGGCATCCATCTCCCCGCGGGGATCCGCCCCGTCCCCCATCGCGATCGCCTTCAGGTAGTGCTGCCCGAAGCGCTCGCAGAAGGCCGCATCCTCTTTCCCGTGGAACTGCAGCACATCCAGAGGGCAGCCCCGCAGCACACGCTCGACCTCTTCGGGCGCCGGGTCCACGAACAGCCCGACCACCGCGACGAAGGGCGGCAGCACGGCCGCAATTGCCGCCGCCTGCTCGACGCTCACCGCGCGCCGGCTGCGCGCGTAGAAAACCAGCCCGATGGCATCGGCACCGGCTTCCGCCACCACCACTGCCTGGCCGGGATCGGTGAGACCGCAGATCTTGATCCGGTAGCGCATGATAACCGCGAAGATTACCAGAAGCGGGTCCGGATCGCGGTGAACGGCCGCTCCTACAGGCCGATTTGGGCGATGGTGCAAGGCGGCGAATCCGGCAGTCCGAAGACCGGATCGTAGTCCACGCCCACGAGGTAGAGACCTCCGGCCGGTGCGGTGATCCCCGAGGCGCGGCGGTCGCGCGCTTCCAACACCTCAAGGACCCAGCCCGCATCACGCCTCCCCTGCCCGATGGGCAGCAGCACCCCGGCGATGTTGCGCACCATGTGATGAAGGAAGGCGTTGGCGTGCACATCAAGAATCACGTAACGCCCCTGACGCGTGACGCTGATCGCGTGCACCGTCTTGATCGCCGACTTGGCCTGGCAAGCCGCCGCACGCAGGCTGCTGAAGTCGTGGGTACCCACGAACAGCTGTGCGGCCTCGTGCATGCGCTCGGCGTTCAACGAATAGCGCCACCACGCAAGACCTGCCGCCTGGATCGCTGGACGCATCGGCTGATTCGCGATCAGGTAGCGGTATTTGCGACCGCGGGCCGAGAAACGGGCGTGGAACGCAGTGGGCACCGCCTGGGCCCACTGCAGCGAGATACTCGCGGGAAGGCTTGCGTTGCCTCCCAGCAGCCAGTTGCGCGCCACACGAGTTGCGCTGGTATCGAGATGGATCACCTGCCCGGTCGCGTGCACGCCGGCGTCGGTGCGGCCCGCACATTGCAGCTCCACGGGATGGCCCGCAACGAACCCCAGCGCCCGCTCCAGCTCAGCCTGGACACTGCGGCCGTCTTTCTGTCGCTGCCAGCCGACGAAATCGCTGCCGTCGTACTCGACGCCGAGGGCCCAGCGCTGCATCGGCAGGTCGCCGCCGGACATCAGGCGCCCGCCGCTGGCAGCGTGGCACGCAGCCAGATCGCGGCCAACACCGCCAACCAGAGCAGGGTAACCTGCCAGAGGACTCCTGCGGTCTGGCCGTGAGGCGGACCACTGGACAAGCCACTCCCCTCTCCGGGCGGCGCTGCATCGCCGGAGAGGCTGTGGTCCAGACGTTCGATCAGAAACTCACGTCCGGCTTTCAGACGGCCCCAGCGGGATCCGCTCACCCGCTGCCGGAACGCCCGGTATTCGGCCAGCTGCGCCGCGAAGAGATCGAGCGCCAGAAAGAGGCGCCGGGCGAACACGTCGCCCCTGATGCCCAGTGGGCGTAACAGGATCAGCCAGCGGCTCAGGCCCTGGATCTGTGCCTCACGGTCGAAGGCACTGGTCAGCCACGCGACCCAGAACACCACCAGCAGCAGCGCCACGATGCGCAGACCGGCATCACCAAGCCCCTGTAGCGAGGGCATCGCGCGCTCCCACCCCGTCGCCCCGGCCTCGGGGGAAAACCACCCGAAGAAGACCAGCAGCGAGAGCAGGAACCACTTGAGACGCCAGGCCAGACGCAGGCCGCCGCGGAGCGGCCAGCGCCCCGCGGCGAGCAGGACCATCAATACGAGGAACCCCGGGGCCAACCCGGCAGGCGTGGGACTCACCAGTGTCGCCGACATCGCCACCACGCCCGCGATCGCCAGGCTGGCGGCGACATCAGCGGGCATCGGCGCGCGCCAATACCCGTCCTCGCCGCGAGCAGCGCCGGTCTCAGCCGTCACCGCCCTCGATCTGGCGCCGGATCGCCTCCACCTTCGCCTTCTGCGCGTCGGTCGCGGTGGGCAGGATCTCCTCCAGCAGCGAAAGCGCTCCCTCGCGATCGCCCATCTCGACGAAGGCCTCCGCAAGACTCAGCTTCATGCCGTTTTCGGAGGTATCGCTGTCGGAACCTGACCCCGTGCCCCGGGGACTCTCCTGATCCATCGGTTCCAGCTCGGGAAGGGTCAGCTCGGGAAGCTCATCCACGTCGGCGTCGTCACTGGCCCGCGTGCGCTCTGTGGAGCCGTAGTCTTCCCTGTCGTCCAGATCGAAGCGCAGCGGGCCCTGATCCGATTCGCCCTCACCCCGGCCAGCGCCGGAGCTCGCTTCATCGGCGCCGGGAATCTTGCCGGTTTCGTCGGAGAGATCGAACTCCAGCACGTCCCCCCCGGCGTCCGGCCCGGCCGCTTCATCGCCTGGCTCCGGTTCCGCCGCCCTGCCGCCCTCGGAATCCGGGTCCGGGAAGCGTGCCTCGGCGGCTGCGACACGTTCGCGCAGCGCGTGCTGATCGGGGCCAAGCTGGTCACGCACCGCCTCCGCCTCCCGACGCACGGCATCGCCGTCATCGCTGGCGGCATAGGCCTCGATGAGCCGGACATGGTATTCGGGGTCGTCCCGGCCATCACGGATCGCGTTTTCCAGCGCCGTGATCGCCTGGTCATTCATGCCGTAGGCGAGATAGAGATCGACGTCGGCGAGGATGTCCTCGACCTTGGGCTCGTCGCTCACGTCGATGTGCTGAGGGGGGCTCCCGAGGCTCACGGGTGCGCGTTCGTCCCGCCGCGCCGATGCAGCTGCTGCCGCGCCGGCCGCCGCTGCGCCAGCCCCCGCAGCCACGGCGGTCGTTGCGCCGCGGTGCATGCCGCCGGCGCTCGAAGCCGGACGCTCCCGCTCCACCCCAGGTGCCACCCTGGCTGATGCACCGGGGGCCCGGTAGCCCGCGGGCATGTGCACGTCAGCGGCCGACTCGCTTCTGCGTGAACGGAATACAGAGACCAGCAGCAACAGGAACAGCAGCATGGAAGTGGCTGCGAGGAGCAGGAGGAGCGGATCCGCGAGCAGGCGATCGTGCAAGGCCGTGGTATCGGCGCCGCCTCCAAGCAGGCCCTCGCCCCGCTGCTCACGCAACACCTGCAGGCGCTCCTCGAGTTGCGCGAGTTCGCTGTTCATCATGTGGATCAGCTGATCGCGCTCGGCGAGATCGGAGCGCAGCGTGCTCAGCTCGTCCCTCAGTTCGCGCATCGCGACCTGCTGCGAAAGCAACGCCTCTTCGATGACCTGCGTTCCCGCACTTGCGATCATCGTGGCCTCGAATTCGTCTTCTCCGAGAATCTCCAGCCGATCCATCACCTCGGCATCGGCCAAAGCGGTTTCTGCGTCTGCAACCGACGCGGTCGCCTCGTCCTCGACGATCTCGGACGGGGCTGCCGGTTCGGTCGCGGCAGCCAGGTCGGCCGCGGGCTCCGGCTCGACAACCGGGAGCGGGTCCGACGGCGGAGGCGCCGTGGCCTCAGGTGGTGCCACAGGTCGCGACTCAGGCACACGTGCCGTTTCAGCGACGGCCGGCGGTGGTGTGGGAGCGGTTCGTTCGCGCCATTCAGCAGTCTGACGCCGTACCTCCTGCAGCGCCTCCTGCCTCCCGTAGGACGCGACCTCCGACTGGTCCGGCAGTCTCAGCTCCGCCCCGGCACGCAGCTGGTTGATATTGCCCCCGATGAAGGCCTGCGGGTTCGCGTCGAGAATTGCGAGCATCGCCTGCTGAATGGTGACCCCGGTGTAGCCCTGGCGATTCACGATCGCCGAGAGGGTATCCCCCCGGCGGACGGTATAACTGCCCGCCGGCACAGGAGGCCGCTCGGTACGCACCACCGGAGGCGGCACATCGCGCACCGCGGGCTCTGGCGCACGGGTGATCACGGGGGCGGCGCTGCGCTCCGGCGCAAAGGCCACCGGCGGATCCAGCAGGATCGTGAATTCGCGCAATACCCGACCGGCGGCCCAGCGCACCTCGAGCAGCAGGCCCAGGTAGGGCTCGCGAACCGGGCGCATGGTCGTGAGACGGATCACCCGGCTGGCCCCGGTTCCCTGGACTTCGATGTTCAGATCTCCCGGGATCGTGGCCCGCTGCAGCCCTGCCCGCCGGTAGGCATCCTCGGACGCAACCCGAACTTCGACGTCGTCGCCGGCCAGCGCCGCGCCTTCGGCCCGAAACTGGGCCTGCAGCGGCTGATTCAGAAACGACCGGACCTCGATCTCTCCCAGGCTGACATTCGCGTACGCCGACGCGGAAACCGCAAACAGGATCAGCAGTAGAAGGATTCTTCGCACTTGTTTCCCCCTCGGGATCGACCGAAACCCATGGTCCGTACTCGCGCTGGGCTGGTCTGCCGCCACGATCTCACGTCCGATGCGCTACGAATCAGCCAAGGCTAACAGAAAATTAACCAAGGTTAATAGACGCTGCTTCCGGGAGTCACACGCCTCACAGGTAATCGCGAATCAGTACCTCCGCGATCTGGATGGTGTTCAACGCCGCGCCCTTGCGCACGTTGTCGGACACGACCCACATGTTCAGGCCACGCGGGTGCGAGATGTCGTCGCGGATCCGGCCAACGAACACACCGTCGCGCCCACTGCTCTCGGTGACCGCAGTCGGGTACCCGCCCGGCTCGCGCAGGTCCAGCACGGTGACGCCTGGAGCGCCGGTCAGCAGCTCGCGCGCCCGCTCGGCGCTGATCTTTTCCCTGGTCTCGATGTGCACCGCCTCGGAGTGGCCGTAGAACACCGGCACCCGCACCGTCGTCGGGTTCACCATGATCGAATCGTCGCCGAAGATCTTCCGGGTTTCCCAGACCATCTTCATCTCTTCCTTGGTGTAGCCGTTCTCCATGAAGGCATCGATGTGCGGCAGCACGTTGAACGCGATCTGCTTCGGGTACACCTTGCATTCCACCGGCTTGCCGTTCAGCAGCGCAGCGGTCTGATGGGCGAGTTCCTCGATCGCCTCCTTGCCCGTGCCCGACACGGCCTGGTAGGTGGCGACGTTGATGCGCTCGATGCCGACCGCGTCGTAAATCGGCTTCAGGGCCACCAGCATCTGGATAGTGGAACAGTTAGGGTTCGCGATAATGCCCCGGTTCCTGTACTGGGCAATGGCGTCAGGGTTCACCTCGGGTACGACCAGAGGGATGTCGTCGTCGTAGCGGAACTGGGAGGTGTTGTCGACGACCACGCAACCCGCTGCGGCAGCTTTCGGCGCATAGACGGCCGACACAGAAGCGCCAGGCGAAAACAGGCCCACCTGGACTTTTCCGAAGTCGAATTCGGCCAAATCCTCGACCACCAATTCCCGATTGCCGAAGGCGACGCTCTTGCCCGCCGAACGCTCGCTGGCGACTGCGTACACGTTGCGCACCGGGAACTTCCGCTCGGCCAGGATCGACAACATGGTCTCGCCCACCGCCCCTGTCGCGCCGACCACCGCAACATCGAAAGTCTTTCCAATCATTAGGATATCACCGTTTTCTCAATCAGATTATTCGTCAAGCGCTGCAACCAGCGCATTACCCATCGCGATCGTGCCCACCAGCTTCGCGCCCTCGGAATGGATGTCGGCGGTGCGCAGGCCCTGGTCGAGCACCCGGCCCACCGCGTTCTCGATGCGCCGCGCACCGGCCTCGTGACCGAGGCTGTGCCGCAGCAGCATCGCGACCGAAAGCACGGTGGCAATCGGGTTGGCCCTGTCCTGCCCGGCAATGTCCGGTGCCGAACCATGGATCGGCTCGTACAGCCCGGCCTTCTCCGCGTTCAGCGACGCCGACGGCAGCATGCCGATCGAACCCGTGAGCATCGAGGCCTCATCCGAAAGAATGTCGCCGAAGATATTGCCGGTCACCATCACGTCGAACTGTTTCGGCGCGCGCACCAACTGCATCGCCGCGTTGTCCACGTACATGTGCGAGAGCTCCACCTCGGGGTATTCGGCGCTGACCCGGATCACGACCTCACGCCAGAGCTCGGAGACCTCCAGCACGTTCGCCTTGTCGACCGAGCACAGCCGTCGATCCCGCTGCATCGCGGCGTCGAAGGCCACGCGGGCGATGCGCTCGATCTCCGCTTCGCTGTAGACGGCCGTGTTGAAACCGACCCGCTGACCGTCGCGCACCTCGATGCCGCGGGGCTCCCCGAAGTAGATGTCGCCGGTGAGCTCGCGGATGATCAGCAGGTCGAGCCCTGCCACCACTTCAGGCCGCAGCGTCGATGCGGCCGCGAGCTGCGGGTACAGGATCGCCGGCCGCAGGTTCGCGAACAGCCCGAGATCGGACCGTATCCCGAGCAGCCCGCGCTCCGGGCGCATCGGGCGCTCCAGCGCCTCGTACTGCGGTCCGCCCACCGCTCCCAGCAGGATCGCGTCCGCCTCGCGCGCCATTTCGCGCGTGGCCTCGGGATACGGATGCCCGGCGGCGTCGTACGCGGCACCGCCGATCAGGCCCTCGTCGATCTCGAGTTCGAGACCTTCCAGCTCTGCGACCCGGTCGAGGACCTTCAGCGCCTCGTTGACGATCTCCGGGCCGATGCCATCACCCGGCAACACCAGAATCCTTTGCACCTCGTATGCTCCTTTCCTATTCGCTGCGCACTTCCGCTACGTCGGTCGATGACCCGTCACGCACCGGGGCCTGCCCATCCAGGGCCCGTCATGCGCCGGGACCGCGTCTGATCTGGATCCCCTTCAGCGGGACGCCGTGAATACATCCCTGTAGGCTTGACGGCAGCATCCCTGCTGCCGACACCCGCCAAAGGGGATCCAGACCAGACGCTCTCGAGCCTCGTTCAATTCAACAGCCACGGCGCCTCTTGGCGACGGCGCTGCTCGTATGCCCGTATTTTATCCGCATGCTGAAGCGTCAGCGCGATGTCGTCCAGACCCTCGAGCAGCCGGCGACGCCGGTCGGAGTCGACATCGAACCCGAACACTGCTCCACCCGGCACACGAACCTGCTGCGACTGCAGGTCCACTTCGATCTCAAGCCCCGGTTCGGCGGTCACGCGGCGGAACAACTCATCGACTTCGCTTTCTTTTAAAACAACGGGCAGGAGACCATTCTTGAAGCTGTTATTGAAGAATATGTCGGCGAAGGAGGGCGCAATCACGGCACGAAACCCGAAGTCGTCCAGCGCCCAGACTGCGTGTTCCCGCGACGAGCCGCAGCCGAAGTTTTCGCGTGCGAGCAGAATGGTCGCCCGGTCGTACGGGGGGCGGTTCAGCACGAAGTCCGGGTTCGGGCGCCGTCGGGAGTTGTCCGCGTCGGGTTGGCCCGGGTCCAGATAACGCCAGTCGTCAAAGGCATTCGGCCCGAACCCGGTGCGCTTGATGGACTTCAGGTACTGCTTGGGGATGATCGCGTCGGTGTCTACGTTGGCGCGGTCGAGCGGGGCGGCAATGCCCCGGTGCACGGTGAATGCCTGCATCCCTCAGCCCTCCAGTTGTGCGGGTTCAACGAAGTGCCCGGCCACCGCGGCGGCCGCCGCCAGCGCGGGGCTGACCAGGTGGGTGCGG
>SKQM01000152.1 GCA_007119005.1 Thioalkalivibrio sp. | reverse complement strand
TGTACTCGACGCTGTCGGCGATGATCTCCCGCGAGGGCAGCGAGTAGAGCATGCCACCGTGTCCCATCGCGATGCCGTCGTCGACGGCGATGGTGTTGAATTCCTTCGCGACTCCGCCGGCCTTTTCGATCTCGCGGGCGACCAACTGCCCGAGGTCCTTCAGGTGCACGTGTCCCGGAACGAACTGGGTGAAGGAGTTCGCCACCGCGATGATCGGCTTGCCGAAGTCGCCGTCCTTCATGCCGGTCGCGCGCCAGAGCGCGCGGGCGCCGGCCATGTTGCGACCGTGGGTCGTGGTGCGTGAGCGATACTGGGGCATGCGGTAATCCCTTGAACATTTGGCCTGATGTGGAATCATACCTGCACTGTCCGGAACGTGGCCAAAGGCTGGAGGATCCCATGCGCATCGAAGTGGAAAACATCAAGTGCGGCGGCTGCGCGGGCAGCATCCGCAAGGGCCTCTCCGCACTGGAGGGCGTCGGCACGGTGGAGGTGGACATCGCGGGTGGTGTCGTCGAGGTCGAGGCCGGGGAGGAAATGCGCCCGGAGATCGCGCGCAAGCTGGCCTCGATGGGCTACCCGGAAACGGGCTCGGTGCAGGGGCTGAAGTCCGCGGGCGCAAAGGCACGCTCCTTCGTCAGCTGTGCCGTCGGCCGCATGGACAAGGAATGATTCGAATCCCCACGGGTTTGGGGCAGCGCATGACCGGCATCGGCGCGGGTCTGGGAAAGCTGCAGGCGTGGACCGGGCTCGTGGTGTTCTGGCTGCTGGCCGCGACGGCTGCAGCGGAGCCATTGCCGCTCGCGGAGCTGCCGATCGCCGAGCGGACGCTCACGGTCGAGATTGCCGCCACCCCGCAGGCGATGGCCCGCGGGCTGATGTTTCGCGAGCATCTGCCCGACGACCACGGCATGCTGTTCATCTGGCCGGGGGACCAGGTCGTCGGCATGTGGATGAAGAACACCCTGATCCCGCTGTCGGTCGCCTTCATTGACCGCGAATACCGGGTGCGGAACATCGCCGATATGGAACCGCATTCGCGCCGCGTGCACCCATCGGACGGCCCGGTGCGTTACGCTCTCGAAGTGAACCTCGGCTGGTTCGAGCGCCACGGCGTGCACCCGGGAACCCGCATCGATGGTCTGCCTGCATTGCTGTCGCAAGTGGGCGCGAAAGTCGATTGAACCCCGTGCGTTCCGGCCCCGCTGCGGCCGACGCATCCACCCTGTCATAATGCCGCGCGAAAACACGCGGGATCCTCCCGGTCAGACCCACGAGACCATGCACCTCCTACCGACTCTGTCATTGCGACTCCTGATCATCCTGCTGCTGTTGGCCTGGGGTACGGGCGTGGCCGCGCAGGAACGCAACAACCACGGGGGCGCGGCCCCGCTGGTCACCACCCAGCAGTTGCTGGAACTGCGCAATGATCTGAGGGACGGCCGTGAGCGGGTGCTGCCCATGGTCGAGGCCATCGATACCGCTCCCGCGGAAGCCTGGCTGGATGCCAGTCCGGCCGACCGCCTGGCCGAGCGGGTCGCTGCGACCGCGGCCGAAGTGGCCGAAAACAGCCTCTGGAAGGCCGCACTGGAACACGAGCAGTCGGGGGCTGAACGTATCCGTGGCGCACTGGAGCGCGCCGGGCTCGCACTCGCTGCCGAACAGCGGCTGGCCGATGCCGAACGACGCCTGCGCGAGATCCTCGACGGGCGCCTGGTTCCGCTCGCCCCGGAAGACCGGACGCTGAGTCGGATCGAGGAGGACATCGCCGTGCTGGACCGGCGACGCACCCAGGTCTCACTGGAGCAGGATCAGAAGCGGCAGACGCTGGAGAGGCTGGAGACCCAGTCGAGAACCCAGGCAGAAACTCTCGAGCGTCTGCGCCAGGAACGTGCCGCGGATCTGGAGGTGGAGCTGTGGGGCCCATTACAGGACGAGGCCCTTGGCGGCGCCCTCGAGGCCTGGGAACAGGCCCGCGATCGCAGGGCCGATGCACGCATGATCGCCGCCCATCTGGACGCGCAGGTACTGGCTCCGAGAATGGAGGTGCTCCGACTTGAGTTGCGGGCACTGGAACTGGAGGGCAGGTGGCTGGGGCAGCGCCTGGGGCAGCTGTCCGAAGAGCTTGCCGAACGGACGGGGGAGGAACTGCGCGCACTGCGCGGGGATCTGCGCCGCCTGACCGATCGCGAACCCGAGGCTGCGGAGCGCTTCGCCCCCGAAATCCAGTCGTTGATAGAACGCATCGACAGGATCGCCGAGACTCAGGCGCGGGTTCGCGAGTTGCAGGTGCAGCGCGAACGCTACATCCAGATCGAGAGCGACCTGAGCCAGACCCTGGCCAGCGTGCGCGAACGCCTCGAGATCGGGGGCCTGACCGACGTGCTCGGAGGCCTTTTGATCGAGGAAGAACGGCGACTGCGCGGACTGCTCGAGCTACGGTTCGTGCTGCGTGACCTCGAGCGGGAGCTGGCGCAGTCGCGGCTGCGCGACATTGCCCTGCGGGACGAGCTGCGCACCCTGCCGCCGGCCCCGCTAGAGATCACCGAAGACCGCGCGGAGACGGAGATCCGGCGCCTCCAGCGCGAGGTGATCGTGATGCAGCTCCAGGCCGACGAGATGCTGACCGAGCAGCTGCGCCAGGCCGAGGCCCGGCTCCGTGCCGCGGTGCTGCAGATCGAGGAGCTGTCGCAGCTGCTGCGCGAATCCCTGCTCTGGTGGCCCAGTCATATGCCGGTCGGCGCCGAGTGGTCGCTGCGCTTTCCGGCGGCGCTGATGGCGCTGCTGGATCCCGCGTCCTGGAAGGAGATCCGGGGCGCGCTGATCCAGGTCACGATCGGCCGGCCTGCCGGTTCGCTGCTCACACTGCTGGTCGCGGCACTGCTGATGGTCTGGGCCCGCGGCACCCCAGGCCATCTCGCACGCCTCGCGGAGATGACCACCCACCGTTTCACCGACCGCATCGGGCTGACCTTCCAGGCGATAGGCTGGAGCCTGCTGCGCGTGCTGCCGGTCCCGGTGCTGCTGTTCTCCACGGGCTTCCGCCTGCAACGGCTGCCGGACATAGGACCGGGTGTCGAGATCCTGGCGATGGTACTGTTCAGTACGGCGCTCTGGTGGCTGGTGGGTCATCTCTTCCTGCTGTTCACCAGCAGGAACGGCGTCGGTACGGCGCACTTCGAATGGAATCCGGCGGTGGTGCGCCGGCTCCGGCGGCATCTGGCGTGGTACCTGCCCACCCAGCTGCTGCTGATCGCATTTCTCGCGTTGGCCTTCGGGCACCCCAGCGACCTGGTCGCCGATGTCTTTGGGCGCGCCAGTCTGCTCGCGTCGGTGATCGTCACGGCGGTCTTTGCCTGGCGCATGCTGGCGCCGTGGAAGGACACCGAGAGCACTGCACAGCAGGAGCGCCGACGGCGGCTGGTGCGAGTGGCGTTGATGGGCTACGCGCTGGTCCTGGTCGGCCTCGCGCTGGCCGGCTACCTGCTGACCGTAGCCACTCTGCTCGGCCACACCATCAATACCGTGGTCGTGGTGGCAGCAGTGTGGCTCGGCTACAGCATTGCCACGCGGGCACTGGTACTGAGCGAGACACGATTGGTGATCCGCCGGATGCGCGAGCAGCGCGCAAAGGCGGCCGCCGCGCAGACCGGTTTGACCGCCGGCGAGGGTGCCACGGTGGAGATCCCGGAGCCGCACCTGAGTGTGGAGAACATCAACCAGCAGACGCGCACGCTGATGCGGGTCACCGCCGGGGCAGCGCTGGTTCTGGGACTCTTCTGGGTCTGGGCGGAGGTGCTGCCTGCGCTCACCTGGCTCGACGGCGTGACGCTGTGGTCGCGCACGATCGTGGTCGGCGAGACCGAGATCCTGAGCCGGGTGAGCCTGCAGGACTTCCTCCTCGCGATCTTCCTCGGCGTGCTGTTCACCCTGGCCGCGCGCAACCTGCCGGGCCTGGTCGAGATCCTGCTCTCGCGCAGCACCCACATGGACGCGGCGGGCCGCTACACCGTGACCACGCTGCTGCGCTACGTATTGGCGGTGGTCGCGGTGATCAGCGTCTTTTCGCTGCTGGGGCTGCGCTGGAGTGAACTGCAGTGGATGGTCGCGGCCCTGACGCTGGGTCTCGGCTTCGGCCTGCAGGAGGTGGTGGCAAACTTCGTCTCCGGCCTCATCATGCTGTTCGAACGGCCGGTGCGGGTCGGCGACACCATCACCATCGGCGAGTACAGCGGCACCGTCACCCGGATCCGCACCCGCGCGACGACCATCGTCGACTGGGACAACCGCGAGATCGTCGTGCCGAACAAGAATTTCATCACTGAGCGCCTGATCAACTGGACGCTCTCCGACACAACCACGCGCCTCGTGATCCCGGTCGGCGTGAGCTACGACGCAGATGTCGACGAGGTGATGAGCACGCTCCGGATGATCGCCGACAACCACCCCGCGGCACTGAGGGACCCGGCTCCCAGCGTGTTCTTCCTGAAATTCGGCGACAGCGCGCTGAACTTCGAACTCCGCGTGTACGTAAGCCAGTTGAAGGAACGCCTCGCCACCACCAGCGAACTGCATCAGACGATCATCAAGGAGTTTCGCAGGAAGGGAATCGAGATTGCCTACCCGCAGATGGACCTGCACATCCGGGACCTGGCGCCGATGGCACGGGCGGGGAACCGCGACGAAGGGCCGGAAGGCGGGTCGGAGGCTCGTCCGGCCGGCTGACCCGCGAAAGCGCTGAGCAACGTCCTTCGACAGGCTCAGGACGAACGGCAGGTGGATGATTCCGTTCGTGGTGAGCCTGTCGAACCACGAACGGAATCGACTGGTACCGCACTTTCCGCATGGTCCACTAGTGTCCTGTCTCAGAGGCCCAGGCGGCCGGATGCTGCGGGATGCACTGGAGGCCCGTGGCCGAGCCGGTCGGCGTGCTGCTGAAAGAGATCGATGAAACGCTGTTGGAACCGTCGCACGTACTTGTTCTTCGGGTAGGCGAGCCGGGTCACTTCCCAGGGGAACAGGTGGCTGAGAGAGCGCTGCACCAAATCGCTGTCCAGATCTTCCTCAAACGCGAGATCGGCAATGATCCCGACACCCATGCCAGCTCGAACGTAGGTCTTGATCACGTCGGCGTCGGCTGCGCTCAGCACCACTTTCGGATGCAGCCCGACCTTTGCGAAGGTCTGGCTCAGGCTGGTGCGACCGGTAAAGC
>SKQM01000234.1 GCA_007119005.1 Thioalkalivibrio sp. | reverse complement strand
AGGTACCGGTTCCCTTCAGCCCCGACGCCACGGAACGGCCGGCGCCGCCGCGCGGCCGCCCCGCGCCCCGGGACCGGGCCGCTGCCGCCACCCGTCGCATCCTGCGTCACACCCACGACTGGACGCCGCGCATCGTGGAGCTGACCGTCGGCATCGTGCTGATCGGGGCGCTGGGCCTGCAGTTCCTGATCCACGAGCGCGCGGAGCTCGACCGGCATCCGGAACTCGCCGCTCTCAGCGATGCCCTGTGCCGGCAACTGCCCTGCCCGGACCTGCGCCAGCACATACCGGGAACCATCCGGGTTGGCGGACTGCAACTGGAGACACAGGCACAGGGCTGGCTGCGCGTGGAAATGCTGGTCACCAACACCCTCGAACGCCCGCAGCCCTGGCCGCTGCTGGAACTGGCCCTTGCCGACCGCTTCGGGCGCGCGCTGGCACAGGCACATTGGGAACCCTCGGACTATCTGGAGCCGGCCGAAGCGGCCCGGATGCTGCAGCCCGGCGAGGTGCGGCGCCTGCGTCTGGTCATCGATCAGCCCGCGGACGCGGTCGAAGGCGTCTCGGTACGCCCACTTTGATGCAGCAGCGATCGCCGGCATGATCCTCGGAACCCACGAACTGCCCGACCCGGTGGTCTTCCTCGCACCGATGGCCGGTGTCAGCGACCGGCCATTCCGGGTGCTGTGCCGGAAGCTCGGCGCGAGCGCCGCCGTCTCGGAGATGGTGACGTCGGATACCCGGCTCTGGCATACCGCGAAGAGTCGTCATCGCCTCGACCACCGGGATGAACCAGGCCCGAGGATCGTGCAACTGCTGGGCAACGATCCCGATGCGTTGGCCCAGGCCGCCCGGGAGAACGTCGCGCGGGGCGCCGACGTCATCGACCTGAACCTCGGCTGTCCGGCGAAGAAGGTCTGCAACCGGGCGGCGGGATCGGCGCTGCTGGGAGACGAGGCACTGGTGGAGCGGCTGCTGGTGGCCCTGAAAGCAGCGGTGTCCGTACCGGTGACACTGAAGATGCGCCTCGGCCTCGACCGCGACCACGTGAATGCGGTCCGCATCGCGCGGTTGGCCGAGTCCGCCGGCGTGGCGATGATCGGTGTCCATGGGCGCACCCGGGCCTGCGGCTACCGCGGCAGCGTGGATTACGATGCCATCGCCGCGGTCGTCGCGGCCGTGCGGATACCGGTGCTGGCCAATGGCGACATCACTTCACCCGAACGGGCCCGCGCGGTGATCGCACGCACCGGGGCGGCGGGCGTGATGATCGGCCGCGGCGCCCATGGCCGTCCCTGGCTTCCGGGACAGATCCGCGCGGCGCTTGCCGGCCTGCCGGCGGCCCCACCTCCCCGGGGTGCGGCGTTGGGCCGGTTGATCCACGCCCATGTCGCGGCGGTGCACCGTCAGTATGGCCCGGAGCAGGGCCTGCGTATCGCGCGCAAGCACATAGGCTGGTATCTTGAGCACAACCGGCCCGAAGTAGACCGGAAACGGTTGCTCGCCCTCACCGATGCCTCGAGGCAGCTGGACGCGCTGGCCGCGCTGTTCCTTCCGCCCTCGACCCGGTCCGCAGACCGGCCCGGCGGAGCACACGGCACACAACAGGATGATGTCACGCAAGGGGGAATTGCCGGATGAATGCCTCGACGCACGCGGTCCCGAAACACGGGTGGCCTTCGCCAGAGACGGCGCCCGACCCGGCATGTCGGCTTTCGGAGTGTGTCCGCAATGCGATGGACGAGTATTTCGGCTCCCTCAGGGTGGATGAGGCCGGCGACATCTATGCGATGGTGATGTCCGAGGTCGAGCGCCCGCTGCTCGCCTGCGTGCTGGATCATTGCAGTGGCAACCAGACACGTGCGGCGCAGCTGCTGGGACTCAACCGGGCGACCCTGCGCAAGAAACTGCGCGCCCACAAGCTGGCCTGAGCCGGGCGACCGTCGCCTCGGCCGGCGCGTGCGTTTGCTGGATTCTCGATGGCCGCGCACCCGTCGGCGACACCGTCAGGGCCGTTCGCCCTGAGCCTGTCGGAGGGCGTTGACTTGGAACGGGCTTCCAGAGGCCAGGCTCAAACGGAATCTGATTGCCGGGTCACTGACGGGCGTCGTCCCAGGGCAGCATCGCGCGCGCCGACTGGTGCAGCTTGCGGTTGGCGGCCGCCAGCACGTCGCGGGTGCCGAGCCCGAGTTCCGCTCCGGTCAGGTCGGTGAACACACCGCCCGCCTCCCGCACGATCACCGCCAGCGCGGCAATGTCCAGGATGTTCACGTCCGACTCCACGACCAGGTCGATGCGTCCGCTGGCCAGCAGGTGGTAGTGATAGAAGTCCCCGTAACCGCGCACACGGTTCACACGCGCGACCAGTGTGCCGAGGTCTGACCAGCGCGGGCTGCAGGCAATCGATTTCAGGTTGCCGGTCGACAGCGTCGCGTCTTCCAGCTCGGAGATGGTCGCGACGTGGATGCGCTCGCCATCCATGAACGCCCCCTGCCCCGCCTCGGCCCAGGCCCGCTGACCGAACAGTGGCGCGTTCGACAGCCCGAGCACCAGCTCCCCCCGATGCATCAGCGCAATCTGGGTGGAGAAGAACGGGTAACGACGCACGAAACTCTTGGTCCCGTCGATCGGGTCGATCAGCCAGACGTAATCGGCACCGATGTCCTGCTGCCCGGTCTCCTCGCCAAAAAATCCATGATCCGGAAAGCGCTCCCGGATGATGCTCCGGATCGCCTGCTCGCTCTCCACATCGGCGCGGGTCACCGGGGTCGCGTCGGCCTTGATCTCGATGTCCACGCCGGCCTCGTAGTAATGGCGGATCACCACCTCCGCAGCATCGGCGGCGGCATGGGCGGCGGCCAGAAACGGGCTTTGCGTCATCTCTGCGGCTCCATTCGCGAAAGCCGGGAGTTTACTGCCTCGGCGCCCACCCCGCACCCGGCGCGGTCGCCCGGTCGCGATCCCACGGCACCGCGATGATTTGTCCCCAGCCGGGGATATCCCGATAATCCCGCCATCGATCCGAGCAGAGGGCGAATCCATGGCCAGCGATCTCCCGGACGTCAGCCACATCGAACGGCTCGAACTGTTCGACGCAGACTACACACCCGTCGCGGTGATCGAAAACCGCGACGGACAACGTCTTTCGCTGCAGATCTATTACCAGACCGCGCTGACGTTCGGAGGCATCGGACCGAAGGCCGCGAACTCCGCTCTGCTGCGTTACGGGGAACACGCGGACGATGCGCGCAGGCATCCGGGCAAACACCCGAACATCGATCGGCTTTTCGACATCATCGCCAACGATGGGCATCTCTCCGTGAACGCGGTACCCGCCAATCCGGCCGGGCGGCAGCAGTACACCGGGACGCGCTGACTCAATCCCGACGATTGGTGAAACCGACCCGCCAACCGCGCTCGGGGTCATGCCGGATCTGGCTCACGCTCGCGTACTCGCAGTCCAGCCCGAAGATCCGTCGGTCCGGAGTTCCCAGCACCCACCCCACCAGTGAGCGGATCACGCCGCCGTGGGTCACGATCAGCAGCCGCTCGGTCGCGGTCGCCTCGATCTCGGCGACCAGCGCGCGTTCGACCCGCTGGCGAAAGTCCGCGAGAAGTTCCGCATCCTGCGGACGGTTGGCCACCGGGTCTGCGTAGAACGCCCGGTACTCCTCCGCGCGGCCGGTGCGGACATCTTCGAGGGTGAGTCCCTCCCAGGCGCCGAAGCCCACCTCGCGCAGGTCCTCGACCACGCGCAGCGGCGTCGGCTTGCGCGAACACAGCGCCTCGGCAAAATCCCGGCAGCGCACCAGCGGGGAGGTAAGCACCGCATCCCAGGGCCAGTGCACGGACTCCCCGACCGCCTGCCACATCTGCCGCCAGCCCTGCTCGCTGAGCGGATCGTCGCAGCCGTTGCCGCGGAAGCGCACACCGCCACGGGGCTCGCCGTGGCGCAGGAGATCGATGGTGATCACGACAGGGGCTCCTCCCTCAGGCAGTTCTCCAGGCGACGCCAGTCGAAATGGGGACCCGGGTCGGTCTTGCGTCCGGGAGCGACGTCCGAATGGCCCACAAGGGCCTCTTTACGATGCAGTGCCGGGTAATGCCCCGCCAGCCAGCGGATCATCCGCGCCAGCACCCGGTACTGCACGGCGGCAAACGGCCGGTCGTCGCAACCCTCGAGTTCGATGCCGATCGAGAAGTCGTTGCAGCGCTCGCGGCCCTGCCAGCTGGAGACGCCGGCGTGCCAGGCACGTTCGTCGAAGGGTACGAACTGGGTTGCGAGTCCCCGGCGGTCGATCAGCGCGTGCGCGGAGACCCGGAGGTCCGCGATCCCGGCGAAATAGGGGTGCGCCCCCGGGTCCAGCGTGTTGCAGAACAGCTGCTCAATGAAAGACCCGCCAAATTCCCCGGGCGGCAGGCTGATCGAGTGGACGACGATCAGTTCCGGCTGGACACCCGCGGGCCGGGCATCGCGGTTCGGACTGACGCAGCGCCGGGCCTCCGGCCACCAGAGGCCGGACCCCGGAGCGAAACCGGACTCAGATTCGATTCTCTCCCCACGCTCCGCCGCCAGCGAAGTCGAAGCACCCGCCACCAACGGACGTCCCGAGGCTCTGCGGTTCAGTCGGACTGGTTGCGGTCGGCGGCACGTTCGATCGCCTCGCCACCGCGCTGGATATCCTTGCCCACCCCCTCGATGGTGCCGCAGCCGGCAAGCCCCGGCAGGACAGCAACCAGCAGAGCCACAAGCAGAATTCCGAATGGGAGACCAGCACGCATATCGTTCACTCCGTTCGTTTGACTTTGTGCACGGGCAAGAACCCCGAGAAGCTCCCTGACGTGTTGCGTTCCTTGCCCCTTATCATAGAGGATTCCGGCCCCTCGCAACGCGATCCGTCGCAGCAGCCACCCGGCAGACCTCCGTGCTTGAACTGAATCCACAGCAACGCACCGCGGTGGTCACGACCGACCGCCCCCTTCTCGTGCTCGCCGGCGCGGGCTCCGGAAAGACCCGTGTGATCACCGAGAAGATCGCCCACCTGATCGAGGTACGTCAGGTCCAGCCCGGCGCGATCGTGTCGATCACCTTTACCAACAAGGCCGCGCGCGAAATGCGCGAGCGCATCCGCGCCCGGCTCGATCGGGACCGGTCGCGCGGGCTGTGGGTGTCGACCTTTCACACCTTCGGGCTCAACTTCCTGCGCCGCGAGTTGCAGGCCT